>NZ_JARVSN010000029.1:0-213557 GCF_030209165.1 Pseudomonas sp. fls2-241-R2A-110
GAGCCTAGGCGAGGCACCGAACGTCAGGGGCAAAAGCGCTTGGTTACTTGGCGCTTTTCCAAGTAACCCGCTGTAAGAGCGGAACCAATAGCCGCCGTTACCGCAAAAACGGATATGTACCGAACCCCAACCCAACCCAACCCAACCCAAAAAGCACCAGCCCGAAAGCAGCCCCCCCTTTGTCATGAAATGAAAAGTCATTGTCGTCTGATGAGAAGCGGGTCATCAACCCGCGGCCTACAGTCCAATCAACGCAAATCGGCGCATTACGCTAATAAAAATGCAGATTGGAGAATAAAAGGCATGGCCAAAGCCATACGCTTCTACGAAACAGGTGGTCCCGACGTCCTGCGCTATGAAGACATCGAGGTCGGCGAACCTGGCCCGGGTCAAGTTCGTCTCCGCCAAGTGGCTGTCGGACTGAACTACGCCGACACCTACTTCCGCAATGGCACCTACCCGATCCCACTGGCAAACGGCATGGGCGTCGAAGCCTCAGGTGTGGTCCAGGCAGTCGGCGAGGGCGTGACCCAGTTTGAGGTCGGTGATCGCGTCACCTATACCGGCTTTCTCAACACCCTGGGCGCCTACAGCACCGAACGCCTGATCCCGGCCTCGGCATTGATCAAACTGCCGGAAACCATCAGCTTCGAGACCGCTGCCGCCATGACCATGCGCGGGCTGACCTCGGCCTACCTGATGCGACGCATTCATGCCTTCAAGGCCGGCGACACTATCCTGCTGCACGCTGCCGCCGGGGGCGTCGGCCTGATCGTTTCGCAGTGGGCCAGGCTGCTGGGGCTGACGGTCATTGGCACGGTATCCACCGAAGCCAAAGCTGAAATCGCCAAGGCGCATGGCTGTGACCACGTCATCAACTACAGCCACGAGGACGTTGCCGGGCGCGTTCGCGAACTGACTGACGGTGTTGGCGTCAACGTGGTGTTTGACAGCGTTGGCAAGAACACCTTCATGGGCTCGCTCGACTCGCTCAAGCGCCGTGGCCTGATGGTGTGCGTCGGCACCGCCTCCGGCCCGATTCCGGCCTTCGACCCGGTCCTTTTGGCAATGAAAGGCTCGCTGTTTCTGACACGTCCGGCGCTAGCCGACTACATCGCCGACCCTGCGGAAAAAGCAGCCTTGGCAGGTGAGCTGTTCGACCACGTCGGCAACGGTCGAATCAAGATCGAGATCAACCAGCATTACGCCTTGCAGGATGCCGTACAGGCGCACCGTGATCTGGAATCACGCAAGACCACCGGCTCGTCGATTTTCGTCATTTAAGGGAGCCTGCTGCCATGAAAGTCGAACAACTGACCAGCAACATCGGCGCGGAGCTGATCGGCGTCAACCTCGCCGACGCCATCCATGACGACGGTCTTTTTGCCGCGATCCGCGCCCAACTGCTGACGCATCGAGTGGTGTTTTTGCGCGACCAGGACCTCAGCCGTGCCGAGCACGTGGCGTTCGCCCGTCGTTTCGGCGAACTGGAGGACCACCCGGTGGCCGGCAGTGACCCGGATCATCGGGGGCTGGTGCGCATCTACAAAAAGCCCGACCAGCCGATGGACCGCTACGAAAACGCCTGGCACACCGACGCCACCTGGCGCGACGCGCCGCCCATGGGTTGTGTGCTGCGTTGCGTGGAATGCCCGCCGGTGGGGGGCGACACCATGTGGGCGAACATGGTCGAGGCTTACGAGCAGTTGCCTGACGATGTGAAGACAAAAATTGCCGACCTGCGTGCCCGGCACAGCATCGAGGCCAGCTTCGGCGCGGCCATGCCGATGGAAAAACGCCTGGCGCTCAAGGCCCTGTACCCGGATGCCGAACACCCGGTGGTGCGCACCCACCCGGAAACCGGCGAGAAAGTGCTGTTCGTCAACGCCTTCACCACCCACTTCAGCAACTACCACACCCCCGACAGGGTGCGTTTCGGCCAGGACGCCAACCCCGGCGCCAGCGAGCTGCTGCGCTACCTGATCAGCCAGGCGTACATCCCCGAGTATCAAGTGCGCTGGCGCTGGAAGCCCAACAGCATCGCCATCTGGGACAACCGCAGCACGCAACATTACGCCGTCATGGATTACCCGCCGTGCCATCGCAAGATGGAACGCGCCGGGATCATCGGCGACAAGACTTACTGATCGACCGTCTCTGCATTCGCACTCATCACTGCGCCCACCGGGCACGATCCCGGCTGGGCGGACAATCATAAAAACAGGAGTAACTCATGCAATTCTTCGACGATTCCCTGCACCCGGAAAACATGGAAAAGGTGGTCATCACCGTGGCCCCGTACGGCCCGGAATGGATGCCTGAAGACTTCCCCGAAGACATCCCGCTGACCATGGATGAGCAAGTGCAGAAGGCGGTCGATTGCTACGAGGCCGGTGCCACCGTGTTGCACCTGCACGTACGTGAACTGGATGGCAAAGGCTCCAAGCGCCTGTCCAAGTTCAACGAGTTGATCGCCGGTGTACGTGAAGCCGTGCCGGACATGATCATTCAGGTCGGTGGCTCGATTTCCTTCGCTCCGGAAAGCGATGGCGAAGCTGCCAAATGGTTGTCCGACGATACCCGCCACATGCTGGCAGAGCTGACGCCCAAGCCGGATCAGGTCACGGTGGCGATCAACACCACCCAAATGAACATCATGGAATTGCTCTACCCGGAATACCTGGAAGGCACGTCCCTGGCCAACCCGGCCTATCAGGCGGCCTACAGCGAGATGACCGTGCCGGCCGGCCCGGCCTGGGTTGCCGAGCACCTCAAGCGCTTGATGGACAACGGCATTCAGCCGCACTTCCAGCTGACCGGCATGCACGCCATGGAGACCCTTGAGCGCCTGGTGCGCAAAGGCGTCTACAAAGGCCCGTTGAACCTGACCTGGATCGGCATCGGTGGCGGCTTCGATGGCCCGAACCCGTTCAACTTCTTCAACTTCATCCATCGCGCGCCGGATGGCTGCACGCTGACCGCTGAATCGCTGCTCAAGAACGTGCTGCCATTCAACACCATGGCGTTGGCCATGGGGCTGCACCCGCGTGTGGGCATTGAAGACACTATCATTGATCACAAGGGTAAGCGGTTCAGCTCGGTGCAGCAGATCGAGCAAACCGTGCGCGTCGCCCATGAATTGGGTCGCGAGATCGCCACCGGCAAAGAAGCCCGTGAGATTTACCGCATTGGCGTGCAGTACCCGAGCATCGAAGCAACCCTGTTGGCCAATGGCATGGCCCCCAACCGCAAGGCTGGGCAGAAAGGTGTTCCGCAACGCGGTTGACCGGCAGCGCGGGCGGGAGCTGGCCTCCCGCTCGTTGCATTGCACAACGCTCGATAACAATAAAAACAACGTTTCGAGGAGGCTTCATGGCCTTTCACCCAATCGCTGCAGACGATGACGACGTTGCTGTCGGCGTTGCGCGGCCGTACGCCTGGATCGTCTTCGCCCTGACGTTCGGCCTGTTGATTTCCGATTACATGTCGCGCCAGGTGCTGAACGCGGTGTTCCCGATGCTCAAGGGCGAATGGGCCCTGAGCGACGGCCAGCTCGGCTTGCTCAGCGGCATTGTTGCGTTGATGGTCGGGCTGCTGACGTTTCCGCTGTCGTTGATGGCTGATCGCTTCGGTCGGGTCAAAAGCCTGGCGTTGATGGCGTTGCTGTGGAGTCTGGCCACACTGGGCTGCGCGTTGGCGCAGGATTATCCGCAGATGTTCATCGCCCGTTTCATGGTGGGCGTCGGCGAGGCCGCGTATGGCAGCGTCGGCATCGCGGTGGTGATTTCGGTCTTCCCCAAGCACATGCGCGCAACGTTGAGCAGTGCGTTCATGGCGGGCGGCATGTTCGGATCGGTCCTGGGCATGGCGCTGGGCGGTGCAATAGCGGCCAAGCTGGGCTGGCGCTGGTCGTTCGCCGGCATGTCGCTGTTCGGTCTGCTGCTGGCAGTGCTTTACCCGATCATCGTGAAAGAAGCGCGCATCGCGCCGCAGCGTGCGACCAATGCGATGAACAAGGTCGAGGTCAAGGTCAAGCACCCGTTGCGCACGCTGTTTTCCACCCGCTCGGTGATTGCCACCTATGTCGGCAGCGGCTTGCAGTTGTTCGTCGGCGGCACGGTGATTGTGTGGATGCCCAGTTACCTGAATCGTTACTACGACATGGGCACGGACAAAGCCGGAGGCATGGCGGCAATCATCGTGTTGTGCAGCGGGGTGGGGATGATCCTGTGCGGCATGCTCAGTGACCGTCTGTGTCGCCATTCCCCGGAGCGCAAGGTGGCCTTGGCCATCGCTTATTGCCTGGGCAGTTGCATGCTGTTGTCGGTGGCGTTCGCCATGCCGGCCGGGCCCGTGCAATTGGGACTGATCTGCCTGGGCATGCTGATCGCGGCAGGCACCACCGGTCCCGCCGGGGCAATGGTTGCCAACCTGACCCATTACTCGGTGCACGGCACGGCGTTCGCGACCTTGACCCTGGCCAACAACATGTTGGGGTTGGCGCCGGGGCCGTTCATCACCGGTCGCGTGTCCGATGTGATCGGTCTGCACGCCGCTTTCCAAATGGTGCCCCTGGTCAGCGTGCTGGCGGCGGGCGTGTTCTTTTATGCCATGTGCCATTACCACAAAGACATCGCTCGATTGAGGGATGAGCGCGTCAATGACGTGCCGGGCACAGCGGCGTGTGAGGTGAAGTTGTGAGTCGTCGTTTACAGATTGATGTGTTTTTCGATTTCATCTGCCCCTGGTGCCTGATCGGCAAGCGCCAACTGGAGCATGCGCAGGTACAGTTTCGCAATCGCTATCCGGATGTGCAGATCGCCACCGCGTGGCATGGGGTGCAGCTACTGCCCCAATTACCGGTAGAGGGTGAACCCTTCGCTGATTTCTATCGCAAGCGTCTGGGTAATGCCCACGCGGTAACCACGCGCCAGGCTCAGGTACAGCAGGCTGCCCGTGAGGTTGGACTGGCCATTGACCTCGGCCGCATCGCGACGATGCCCAACACCGCTGACGCCCATCGTTTGTTCGAGCGTGCCAGTGCGCTGGGTAATGCCATTCAGCGTGAAATGTTGCTCGAACGGCTGTTCGCCGCTTATTTCCGCAAAGGCGAAAACCTCGGTTGTCGTGAGACGTTACTCGCCATTGCCCACTCCTGCGGCATCGATACGGACAGGGTGCTCGATTGCCTGAAGGGTGACGGCACGCCCTTTGACGGATCTCCCGGCGCCACCAGTGGCGTGCCGGGCTTTCGGTTCGACGGCCGCGTGACCGTGGTCGGTGCACAACCCGCTCAGGCGCTGCTCGGGGCCATGAACGAAGCGCTCAAGGAAAGTGATCGCGAGCGGCAACCGGCATGATCAGGCGTATTCGCGTCCCTGCCGGCAAACACCCGCAGGTCGGTGCCCGTGCGCTGTTCGAGTTCGAAGACAAAAGTCTGGCGTTGTTCAACGTCGACGGGCAGTTGTTCGCCATCGACGACAGTTGCCCGCACCAGGGCGCCTCGCTCTGTGGCGGGCGCCTCGATGGACGACTGATTCAGTGCTGCGCCCATGGATTGCGCTTCGATCTGGCCAGCGGCTACTTGCTCAATTCCAACAAACTCAAGGTCGCCAACTACCCGGTCGAGGTAGTCGACGGCCACACCTTTATCGTCATCGCTCCCGAGGAGTCCGCGCCATGAGCGCTATTGCTCTCACCCGAATCCACAGTCGAACGCGCGAATTGGCGCCTGGGTTCATCGTCAGCCTGATCGTCGCGGCGGCCGCTTCCTTTTTGTCCGAGCATTACGGTGCGCCAGTGATGCTGTTCGCCTTGTTGCTGGGCATGGCGCTCAACTTTCTGGCGGCGGACGGCGCATGCAAGGCCGGCATCGAATTCACTGCCCGCAGCGTATTGCGCATCGGCGTGGCGTTGTTGGGCATGCGCATTACCTTGGAGCAGATGGTCGCGCTGGGCTGGAAACCGGTAGCCCTGGTGGTGATTTTGGTGGTCGTGACCATTGGCGTCTCGGTGATCGCAGCCAAGGCGCTGGGCTTTCAACGTTTGTTCGGCATGCTCACCGGTGGCGCCACGGCGATTTGTGGTGCTTCAGCGGCGTTGGCGCTGGCCGCTGCATTGCCCAATCATCCGCAGAAAGAGCGGGCCACGCTGTTCACGGTGATTGGTGTGTCGGCGCTATCGACCCTGGCAATGATCGTCTATCCGATGATTGCCAACTGGCTGTCGTTGTCGCCTCAAGTGGCTGGTGTGTTTCTGGGGGCGACCATCCACGATGTTGCCCAGGTCGTGGGCGCCGGTTACAGCATGTCCACCGAGACGGGCGATACGGCGACGGTGGTGAAGTTGATGCGCGTGGCCATGCTGCTGCCGGTGATCGTCAGCGCTGCCATGATTACCCGCCTGCAAGGCGCCGACCCGACAGGCAAACGGCCGCCGTTGTTGCCGTGGTTCGCGGTCGGTTTTCTGCTACTGGCCTGTATCAACAGCACCGGCTGGATTGCCCCGGTGGTGCAGGGTTCGGTCAATGAACTGTCGCGCTGGTGCCTGGTGGTGTCCATCAGTGCGCTGGGCATGAAAACCCGGCTCAAGGAACTGGCGTCAGTGGGCATCAAACCCATTCTGTTGATGGTGGGGGAGACCGTCTTCCTGGTTGTTCTGGTGCTGCTGTTGCTGCGCTGGGGGATGTAACACAGCCGCCGCATTGCGTTCACTCCGACGGACTGCGGCACTCGACCGGGGTCAAAAGCACCGGTTCTTTTGCGGCGACTGTACTAACAGTCGCCGTTTTTTTTACGTGAAGATCGTTCCCACGTCGAGGCGTCGAACCGTCCGCGTGGGAATGCAGCCCGTGACGCTCCGCGTCACTGGACGCGGAGCGTCCCTTGAGGCATTCCCACGCGGAGCGTGGGAACGATCAATCAACAGCTCCTAAAGACGTTCAGCGTTTTGTAGAGTCGGTCTTTTGCGTGCTGCGCCAGGTGGCCGGCGGCATGCCGAACTGGGAGATGAACCAGCGGGTGAACGAGCTCGCCATGGAATAGCCCAGCATGTCGGCGATGCGGCCCAGCGAGTAATTCGGGTTCTCCAGATAACGCAGCACCAGGTCACGGCGCACTTCATTGATCAGGTCGTTGAAGGCGCAGCCATCGTCTTTCAGGCGACGTTGCAGGGTGCGCACGTTCATGCCCTGGGTCTGGGCAATCTGTTCGATGGTGGCTCGGCCCATCGGCAGCAGCAGGTAAATGGCCTTGCGCACTTCGAACAGGATCGACGGCCCATCGTGGTTCTGCAGCGAATCGAGATAGCGCTGGGCATAACGCGCCATGGCCGGGTCGGCATGCGGATTGGTCATGTCGAGGCTGGCATCGGGGCAGACAATGCCATTGAACTCGCTGCCGAACTCCAGATTGCAGCCGAACAGGCGACGATGCAGTTGCAGGTTGTCGGGAGGCTGGTGTGTGAAGTTGACGCTGTAGGGGTGCCAGTGCGCGCCGAGCAGGGCGGCGCAAAGCCGGAACATCACGCCGATGGCCAGTTCGTTTGCCTGGCGACAGGGCATTGGCGACTCGGTCACCACTTCCTCGCGAATGATCACCATCTTGCCGGCTTCCTCAACGAAGATCGCCAGCGAATCGTTCATGAGGTGGCGGTAATGCACCAGCACCTGCAACGCATCGCGCAACGTTCGCTGGTGGGTAAGCAGCAGGCTGACGACCCCGAAGTCCGAGAGCTGACGTGACTCGGCCATGCTCAGGCCGAAGGTCTGACAGCCAGTGGCGACGGCTGAATCCTCCAGCAGACGCACGGCCGAATCGATCGGGATGCGTTGCTCGGGGGCTTGCAGTCGGGCCTTGCTCAGGCCGACGTTCGCCAGTAAATCGTGCGGGTTGAGCCCCAGGTAGTGGGCCACTTCCAGGTAGTTGGTCAAGACGGCGGCGCGAACAAGCTTTGGCATGCGAAGGTCTTCCCTGGTGTGGTCCCGGTGGAAATCAGCGGGGCGACTATAGCCAGCACACCATGAAATGCAAAGTTTTTGAAGCCGCCTTTTTGCCTTCCACATGACCGTCAATCCGGGGTCGTGGCGCTGTCATCAAAAGAAAAGTCGCTGTCGTCAAATGAAAAGCGCAGCGGTGGCGGGCTCTTTAATGTCGGACCAACAAAAAGATTCTGGCGAAACAGCCAGTCGAGTCATCGTGAAGGCGAAGGTGTTGAAGTGGACAAACTGCAAACTGCCGCAACCGTTCTGATCGTACCGGGTCTGCGTGACCACGTTGCCGAGCACTGGCAAACGCTGCTGGAAGCCCGGCTGAGCAACGTCCGTAGTGTCCCGCCACTGGAAACCGACAAGCTCGACTGCGCGGCCCGCGTCCGGGCGATCCAGCATGAGCTGGCGCAGATCGACGGGCCGGTGATTCTCGTTGCCCACAGCGCCGGTGTGCTGATGGTCGCGCACTGGGCTGCTCTACATGGCACGGCTCGGCACAGCGCCCCGATCAAGGGCGCGCTGCTGGCCGCGCCGCCTGACCTCGATGCCACCTGGCCGGCGGGTTACCCATCCCCTGAAACCCTTCAAACCCATGGCTGGGCTCCACTGCCTGCCGGCGCACTGCCTTTTCGCAGCATCCTCGCGGCCAGCAGCAATGATCACCTGGCCAGCCTCGAAGCCGTTACCTGCATGGCCCGCAACTGGGGCAGCGAGGTGGTCAATCTCGGCGAGGTCGGCCACCTCAATCCTGCATCGGGTTTTGGCCATTGGCCGCAAGCCGAGGCACTCATTCTGGAACTGGATCGCTAGTCAGGCACCTGGCCGGTCGGCACACGTCCGGCAATTGCTCTAACGCGTGAACACAACGCAAGCCCTCTCACCCGGGCCTGTGCAAGGAAAGCTGCGCTTAAAAACAAGTACAACATGGCGGAGACACCGTAATGCATAACAATAAGAGTCACGGCCACACACTTCCTTCACCTCGCAGTCTGCTGACGCTGGCGATCCTGGCGGCATCCATGCCGGCCGCCCACGCCGTCGAGCTGGACACCGGCAACCCTGACTGGGCCGTGCGTTTTGATAACACCGTCAAGTACAACTACGGGGTGCGCACCGAAAACGCCGACAAACGCATGCTCGGGACGCCGAACAACAACGACGGCGATTACAACTTTCGCAGGGCCGGCACCAACATCACCAACCGCGTCGACCTGCTGACCGAAATGGACGTGGTCTACAAGGACCACATGGGTGCCCGCGTCAGTGCCGCCAGCTGGTACGACAAGGCCTATGAAAACACCGGTTCCAATTCCAACCCGTTCGTCAACGGCAATGGCGATACCTCCGGGCTGGTCGCCAATGACCCGCGCCTGGCGGCGGTGACACGCGACAATGTCGGCAATGGCAGCCCGCATCTAAGCCACTACGCCCAGCGTTACTACACCGGTCCTTCCGGGGAAATCCTCGATGCCTTCGTGTTCTACAGCACCGAAGTGGGGGAGGAGTCGCTGTTCAGCATCAAGGCCGGGCAACACAACGTGTTCTGGGGTGAGACCATCCTCAACCCGGTGCATTCGATCAGCTACGGCCAGTCCGGCCTGGACCTGGCCAAACTGGCAGCGTCCCCCGGCACCGAAGCCAAGGAACTGTTCGTCCCGCGCAACCAGGTGTCGATGACCTTCACCATCAACCCCGAATTGACCGTCGGTGCACAGTATTTCCTCGATTGGGACGCCGCGCGTCTGCCTGAAGCAGGTACTTATTACGGCGGTTCCGATCTGGTGGGCTTCGGCGCGCAGTCGTTCCTGCTGGGCAACACCAACTCCATCACCCCCGGCAGCCCGTTGGGGTGCGGCCTGGCGCCGTGCAATGCATTGACCAACGTGCGCCGTGGCGATGACCTGACCCCGCGCAATTCAGGCGATTGGGGCGTCATGGCCAAGTGGTCGCCCGCGTGGCTGGATGGCACGCTCGGCGTCTACTACCGCCAGACCTCGGACATCTTGCCGCAAGCCTGGCTCGACGCCCGTGGACTGAGCTCGGCCAACCCCAACGGCACGCCGCCAGCGGGTCAGGTGCCGGCGGTCGTCAACACCCTGAACTCGTTGAGCACGGCCACTTATCAATTGGCGTATTCGGACAAGATCGATATCTACGGCCTGAGTTTGTCCAAGGACATTGGCGGCGTCAGCGTCGGCAGTGACCTGAACATCCGCCACAACATGCCATTGGCCAGTATCCCGGCGATCGTCAGCACCAACAGCCCATTGGGACTCGGTCAAGGCCTTGGCTTGCTGCCGCCGCGCACGGCGGCCACCGGCGTCATCTACGACACCCCGCACGATGGCGACAGCATGAGCGCCACCGGCGACACCTTGCACTGGACGCTCAACGGCCTGATGACCCTGCCCAAGACGCCGGTGTTCGACTCGGCGGTCCTGCTTGGTGAGCTGTATTACAGCAACCTGCTCAAGCTCGATGACAAGAACGCCGCGCTCTACAAGGGCAAGAGCACTTACCGCGGTGTCGATGCACCGACCCGCGACAACTGGGGCATTGCGGTCAACTTCACGCCGACCTGGTACCAGGTGTTCCCTGGCGTCGACATGAGCATGCCGATGTCCGTGAACGTCGGCCTCGACGGCGTTTCACCGGTTTCGGGCGGTGGCGCCAAAGACACCGGCAACTATGCGTTTGGCGTCGGTGCGGCGGTCTACAACAAGTACTTCGTCGACCTCAAGTACGTCGACTCTTTCGGCAAGGCTGACAAGTGCAACGTCAGTGGCAACAGCACCGGCGCGGCCAACGCCGGCAGTGGCGACGGCTCCACGCCGAACGCCTTCAGCGGTAACGAAAACTACGCGTGCTTCGCCGGTGGCTATTCAGCCTTCTCGGGCGGCGGTGCGACCACCGAAGACCGTGGCGCCCTGTACCTGACGCTGAAAACCACCTTCTGATTCACCCAATGCTTAAACACTAAGCAGGAGATTGATCCCATGAAATTCGTGCAAACTCTGCTCGCCGCTTCATTGGCCCTGGCCGCTGTCGCTCATGTTCAAGCCGCCGTGTCGGCGCAGGATGCGACCAAACTCGGTAGCAGCCTGACCCTGATCGGCGCCGAAAAAGCCGCCAACGCCGACGGTTCCATTCCCGCCTACGCTGGCGGTCTGACCACGGCCCCGGCCGGTTTCAAAGCGGGCGACAGCATGCGCCCGGACCCTTTTGCCAATGAAAAACCGCTGCTGGTCATCAATGGCAAAAACGTTGATCAGTACAAGAACCTACTCAGCGCTACCACGGTAGAACTGGCCAAGCGTTTCCCCAGCTACCGCGTCGATGTCTATCCGACCCATCGCACCGTGGCCTTGCCGCAAGCGGTGCTCGATAACAGCCTGAAGAACGCCAATGGCGCCAAATCCCTTGAAGGCGGATTGGCCATCGACAACGTCTTGCCCGGCGTGCCGTTTCCGATTCCGCAATCGGGCAGCGAGGCGATGTGGAACTTCCTGCTGCGTTACCAGGGCGTCAACATCAACTCCAAGTACGACTCCTGGAACGTCGACTCGGCCGGTGTGCCAAGCCTGGCCACCACGGGGCAGGCGTTCATTACCTACCCGATCTACGAAAACATGGCGCAGCCCATCAGCAGCGCCGACGTGTACTACCAGATGAAGCTGTATTACACCGGCCCCGCGCGCCGTGCTGGCGAGTCGATCATGCTCAAGGACGCCGCCAACCCGCTGGCGCAGCCACGCCGCGCCTGGCAATACCTGCCCGGCCAGCGCCGCGTCAAACTGGCCCCGAACCTGGCCTACGACACGCCGAATCCGGGAACCGCCGGTGCGGGCACTTACGATGATGTGTTCGTGTTCAACGGCGCACTGGATCGCTACGACTGGAAGCTGGTCGGCAAGCAAGAAATGATCGTGCCGTACAACACCTACAAACTGACCTACGCCCAGGATCCGAAAAGCCTGACCACCCCCAATCACCTGTCGCCCGACTTCGTGCGCTGGGAGAAACACCGCGTGTGGGTAGTGGAGGGCAACCTCAAGCCGGGCGCACGTCACGTCTACCAGAAACGTCGCTTCTACCTCGATGAAGACAGCTGGGCCGCACTGGCCTCCGACCAATACGACGCCCGTGGTCAGCTCTACCGTGGTTCCTTCGCGTTCCTCAGCCAGAGCTATGACAAGCAGGTGCCGGACTCCACGCCGTTCATGATCTACGACCTGGTCGGTGGCTCCTACAACATCAACGGCGTGGTGGGCCCTTACGGCGGCATCCGTTACATCGACTCTCTGTCCAAGGCGCAGTGGTCGCCGGAGTCCCTGGCGGGGGCCGGCATTCGCTGAAGCGCCGTGTTTCAACGCCGGGCTGCACACGATGTGCTCCCGGCGCAGCTTTTTCATGAGGACGCAGTATGTGTTCGTACAAAAAGTATCGGCAGTTGGCGCTGGGCCTGACCCTTGCCCTGTTGCACGGCTTTACCCAGGCGGCCAGTTACATCGACGTGCTAGACCTGCCAGCCAAGGCCAGTGTCTTGGCGGTACGCAGCCCCTTGCTGGGCGTGACTCGCGCAGGGGCGCGGCTGATCGCCGTCGGACAGCGTGGCCACATTCTCTATTCCGATAATGGCGGCAAAGACTGGCAGCAGGCCGCCGTGCCGGTGAGTGCCGACCTGAATGCCGTCAGTTTTCCTGTGGCGGCGCAAGGCTGGGCGGTCGGCAACGACGGCGTGGTGCTGCACTCCAGCGATGGCGGCCTGACATGGCGCAAACAACTGGACGGTCGCCAGATCGGCGAATTGCTGGTCAAGCACTATGGGGCGTTGGCCAGTGCCGAACCGGCCAATGAACAATGGGCCACCCGAGTCGAGGAGGGCCAGCGCCTGATCGAAGAGGGCGCCGACAAACCGCTGCTCGACGTGTGGTTCGCCAATGAAAAAACCGGTTACGTGGTGGGTGCATTCAACCTGATCCTGCGCACCGACGATGGCGGCCAGCACTGGATACCGTTCCAGGACCGCACCGATAACCCGCAAGGCTTGCACCTCAATGCCATCGCCGCCACAGGCGACGCGCTCTACATCGTTGGCGAGCAAGGCCTACTGCTCAAGTGGGATGAATCCGCGCAGCGTTTCGTGGCGCTCGATTCGCCCTATCAGGGCAGTTTTTTCGGGGTGATCGGCAAGCCTGGCGAAGTGTTGGTCTACGGCCTGCGCGGGCATGTGTTTCGCAGCATTGATGGCGGGTCCAGCTGGACGCCGCTCAACACCGGTCTGCAGGTCAGCATCACGGCTGCCACGATGGACGCCAAGGGTCGATATCTGCTGTTTAGCCAGGCAGGACAAATGCTGGTCGACGCAGGCGATTCGCGACTGACGTCAATACCTCAGCAAAATCCGGCCCCTTCGGCCGGCGCCGTCAGCACCCCTGACGGCACGCTGGTGTTGGTCGGCAGCCGTGGTGCCCGGGCACTGAACATCAAATAAGAACTGGACTCATTAGAGCGAGTACCCTGACATGGGCAACCTCAAGCAAGACACCATGCCGGTGATCCGCCACTTGCGTGACTTCGATCGGCGCTCGGGCAACCGGCTGGAGCGCTGGGTGTTCAATTACCGTCCGCTGTTCATGCTGTGCATGACGCTGGTCACGCTGCTGTTGGGCTATATGGCGGTCACCCGCCTGG
This sequence comes from Pseudomonas sp. fls2-241-R2A-110, assembly GCF_030209165.1. Lineage (NCBI taxonomy): Bacteria > Pseudomonadati > Pseudomonadota > Gammaproteobacteria > Pseudomonadales > Pseudomonadaceae > Pseudomonas > Pseudomonas sp. fls2-241-R2A-110. The sequence continues at coordinate 13,682 of NZ_JARVSN010000029.1, forward strand.
AGCTGCGCCCCAGCTTCGAGAAGATGATTCCGCAGAGCCAGCCCTACATCCAGAATTTTCTGGAGAACCGCAAATCGTTGCGTGGCCTGGGCAGTTCGGTGCGAGTGGTGGTGGAGAACACCCAGGGCGATATCTTCGACCCCGATTACCTGGCCGTACTCAAACAGGTCAACGACGACTTGTTTCTCTCCGAAGGCGTTGATCGGGCCTGGATGAAGTCGTTGTGGAGCCCGGCGGTGCGCTGGAACGAGGTGACCGAGGAGGGCTTCCAGGGTGGCCCGGTGATGCCCGATGCATACCGCGGCACGTCCGAAGACATCGACCAATTGCGCCAGAATATCAATCGCGCTGGCATCGTCGGCAGCCTGGTGGCCAGCGATTTCAAATCGAGCATGTTGATTGTGCCGTTGCTGGACAAGGCTTCGGCCACCGGTCAGGGCATCGATTACTACGCCTTCGCGCAGCGGCTCGAAACGCAACTGCGTGACAAGATCGAATTTGCCGGCGACAGCCAGGCACGCAAGGCCGGGGAGGAGGGCAAGGGCAAGGGCAAGTACAGGGTCCGTGTGATCGGTTTCGCCAAGCTGATCGGCGACCTGATCGATGGCCTGATCCAGGTGATGATGTTTTTCGGCCTGGCGGTGGTCACCTCGTTCGTCATCATTTACCTCTACACCCGTTGCCTGCGCAGCACGCTGCTGGTGATTGTCTGTTCGCTGACCGCAGTGGTCTGGCAACTGGGCATCGTCGCCTGGCTGGGGTATGCCATCGATCCGTATTCGGTGCTGGTGCCGTTCCTGATCTTCGCGATCGGTGTGTCCCACGCGGCACAGAAGATGAACGGGATCATGCAGGACATCGCCCGTGGCACCCATAAACTGGTGGCGGCGCGGTACACCTTCCGGCGCCTGTTTATCGCGGGGGTCACTGCCTTGCTGGCCGATGCGGTGGGCTTTGCGGTGTTGATGCTGATCGACATTCCGGTGATCCAGGACCTGGCGATCACCGCCAGCATCGGCGTCGCCGTGTTGATCTTCACCTCACTGTTGCTGATGCCGGTGGCGCTGTCGTACATCGGCGTCGGGGCGAAGGCGGCTGAACGGGCGCTGAAGATCGACACACGCGCGGCGCAGAGCCGAGGCTTCGGCAAGCTCTGGGATTTTCTCGACCGCTTCACCACGCGCAAGTGGGCCACGGGCATCGTGCTCGGAGCCGTGGCGTTGGGCGTCGCAGGCTTCATGGTCAGCCAGCACCTGCAAATCGGCGACCTCGACAGTGGCGCCCCGGAGCTGCGTGCGGACTCGCGTTACAACCGTGATAACGCCTACATCACCAGCCACTATGCGCTGTCCAGCGACCTGTTCGCGGTGATGATCAAGACGCCGCCCGAAGGCTGCCTCAACTACCAGACACTGATCCTGGCCGACCGTCTGGCCTGGGAACTTCAGCAGTATCCGGGCGTGCAAGCGACTTCATCGCTGGTCAATGCCGTGCGCCAGATCACCGCCGGTTCGTTCGAAGGCAACCCCAAGCTCAACAGCATCCAGCGCAATCAGAACGTGCTGAACTACGCGGCACAACAAGCCTCGGTCAACGCACCGGAACTGTTCAATACCGACTGTTCGGTGATGCCGGTCATTGCCTTTCTCAAGGACCACAAAGCCCAGACGCTGGACGCCGTAGTGGCCATTGCGGACAAGTTCGCGAGGGACAACAGCACGGCCGATCGCCAGTTTCTGCTGGCCGCTGGCACCGCCGGCATTGAAGCCGCCACCAACATCGTGGTGCGTGAAGCCAACCACACGATGCTGCTTTACGTTTATGCGGCGGTGACGCTGTTCTGCCTGATCACCTTCCGCAGCTGGCGTGCCACGCTGGTGGCGCTGTTGCCACTGGTGCTGACCTCGATCCTGTGCGAGGCGTTGATGGTGATCATGGGGATTGGCGTGAAGGTGGCGACGTTGCCAGTGATCGCACTGGGGGTCGGGATCGGCGTCGATTACGCCTTGTATTTGCTCAGTGTGCAGCTGCATTACCAGCGCCAGGGCCTGCCATTGGCCCAGGCTTACCGCAATGCGGTGTCCTTCACCGGCCGGGTGGTGGGGCTGGTCGGCATCACCCTGGCGGCGGGCGTGGTGTGCTGGGCCTGGTCGCCGATCAAGTTCCAGGCCGACATGGGCATCCTGCTGACCTTCATGTTCCTCTGGAACATGCTCGGTGCGCTGATCCTGATCCCGGCGCTGTCGCATTTCCTGCTGCGCAACATTCTCCCCATTCCAACGATGTCCACCGAACGTACGGCGGAACTGATCGGCACTCCCTGAACCAGGGGCCACTTCCATTGACCAGGGCAAGTTGAATGCCCTGGCATTTGCCTGAGGATTTCAATCATGTCTGATTACAAAGCACCCTTGCGTGACATGCGTTTCGTACTCAACGAAGTGTTCAATGTTTCCCGATTGTGGTCCGCCATGCCGGGCCTGGCCGACGTGGTGGATGAAGACACCGCCAATGCGGTCCTTGAGGAAGCGGGCAAGATCAGCGCCGAGCTGATCGCACCGCTCAATCGCAGCGGCGACGAGCAGGGCTGCTCCTGGAACGACGGGGAGGTGATTACCCCAGACGGTTTCGGCGTCGCCTATCGGGCCTTTGCCGAAGGTGGCTGGGTGGGCGTGGGCGGTGATCCAGTCTATGGCGGCATGGGCATGCCCAAGGTGATCGGCGCTCAGGTCGAGGAGATGGTCAATGGCGCCAACCTGTCATTCGGCCTGTACCCGATGTTGACCGCCGGCGCCTGCCTGGCGATCAACGCCCACGCCAGCGACGAACTGAAAGCCAAGTACCTGCCCAATCTGTACGCCGGCCTCTGGACCGGGTCCATGTGCCTGACCGAGCCGCACGCCGGCACCGACCTTGGACTGATTCGCACCAAGGCCGAACCCCAGGCCGACGGTTCCTACAAGGTCAGCGGCACCAAGATTTTCATCACTGGCGGTGAGCATGACCTGACCGAGAACATCATCCACCTGGTCCTGGCCAGGCTGCCCGACGCGCCTGCAGGTCCCAAAGGTATTTCGTTGTTCCTGGTGCCCAAAGTCATGGTCAATGCCGATGGCAGCCTCGGGCAGAAAAACGCACTGTCCTGTGGCTCTATTGAACACAAGATGGGGATCAAGGCCTCGGCCACCTGCGTGATGAACTTCGACGGCGCCACGGGCTGGATCGTCGATGCGCCGAACAAGGGCTTGGCGGCGATGTTCACCATGATGAACTACGAGCGTCTGGGCGTCGGTATTCAGGGCCTGGCGACCGCTGAGCGCTCTTATCAAAATGCACTGGCCTACGCCCGTGACCGTTTGCAAAGTCGTTCGCCGAGCGGCCCGCAAGCGAGTGACAAGGTGGCCGATCCGATCATCGTCCACCCGGACGTGCGTCGCATGCTGCTGACCATGAAAGCCTGCAATGAAGGCGGCCGGGCCTTCTCCACGTACGTGGCAATGCAACTCGACATCGCCAAGTTCAGTGACAACCCGGACAAGCGCAAACGCGCCGAGGCGCTGGTGTCGTTGCTGACGCCGGTGGCCAAGGCGTTCCTCACCGATCTTGGGCTTGAATCCACCGTGCACGGCCAGCAAGTGTTTGGCGGCCACGGCTACATTCGCGAATGGGGCCAGGAACAACTGGTGCGCGATGTGCGGATCACCCAGATCTACGAAGGCACCAACGGCATTCAGGCGCTGGACCTCGTCGGACGCAAGATCGTCGGCAGTGGCGGGGCGCTCTACAAGCTGTTTGCCGACGAGATTCGCCACTTCAGCGCAAACGCCTGTGCCGACCTCGCGCCATTCACCCAACCACTCAATGCGGCCCTGGACAACCTCGACGAATTGACCGCCTGGGTGCTGGACCGCTGCACATCCAACCCCAATGAAATCGGCGCGGCGTCAGTCGAGTATCTGCACGCCTTCGGCTACACCGCTTATGCCTACATGTGGGCACGGATGGCCAAGGCCGCGGTTGGCAAGGAGGCGCAGGACGATTTTTACGCGAGCAAGATGGGCACCGCGCGTTTCTATTTCGCGCGCCTGCTGCCACGCGTCCAGTCATTGGCCGCGTCGGTCAAGGCGGGCAGCGATTCGCTTTACCTGCTCGATGAAACGCAATTCTGACGTGGCCGCCACTCAACAGACTCAGGAAGACCTCACAGTGGTAACGACAAAAATAATCGCTCCCGCGCCAGGCGCCTACGCCTATCCGCTGCTGATCAAGAGCCTGCTGCTCTCGGGGGCGCGGTACTCGCCCGATCAGGAAATCGTCTACGCAGACAAGCTGCGCTACAGCTACCGAACGCTGAATCAGCGCATCGAACAATTGGCCAACGCGCTGACCCAAGCGGGCGTCAAGGCCGGGGATACGGTGGCGCTGCTCGATTGGGACAGCCATCGGTACCTGGAGTGTTTTTTTGCCGTGCCCATGCTGGGTGCGGTGTTGCATACGGTCAACATCCGCCTTTCGGACGAGCAGATTCTCTACACCATGAACCACGCCGAGGATGACCTGGTGCTGGTGCATGATGATTTCCTGCCATTGATGGAGCGGATTCACGATCAGCTGACGACGGTCAAAGGCTACATCCAGCTCAGTGACACCGACACGCCAGCGACCGGGCTCCCGGTGCTGGGGGAATACGAAAACCTGTTGGCGCAGGTGGAGCCGCACTTCGAATTCCCGGACTTCGATGAACACTCGGTGGCGACCCTCTTCTACACAACCGGCACCACCGGTAATCCCAAGGGCGTTTACTTCAGTCACCGTCAGTTGGTGCTGCATACGCTCAATGCCGTCGGCACGTTGGGGGTGTATCAAGGCGCGCCGCTGTTACGTTCCGACGATGTCTACATGCCCATCACGCCGATGTTTCATGTGCATGCCTGGGGCGTGCCTTATGTCGCGACACTCATGGGCATCAAGCAGGTCTATCCGGGACGCTACGAGCCCAATCAGTTGGTCAGGCTGTACCGCGAAGAAAAGGTCAGCTTTTCCCATTGCGTGCCCACCATCCTGCAAATGATCCTGGGGTGCGACGAAGCGACCCGGACCGACTTCACCGGCTGGAAAATGCTCCTGGGCGGCAGCGCCTTGACCCAAGGGCTGGCGTCCCAAGCGACGGCGCGTGGGATGCGTGTCCATAGCGGTTACGGGATGTCGGAAACCTGTCCGTTGCTATGCGTGACCCACCTGCGTGACGCCGAACTTGAACAGCCAGCGCAAGCGCAGGTAGCGGCTCGCATCAAGACCGGCGTGGCGGTGCCGATGGTCGACCTGAAAATCATCGATGCCTGCGGCAATGAGGCACCTCAGGATGGCGAAGCGCTGGGGGAAATTGTGGTGCGGGCCCCCTGGCTGACCCAAGGCTACCTCAAGGATCCGGACCAGGGAGCGCAACTGTGGGAGGAGGGCTGGATGCATACCGGCGACATTGCCTCCATCGACGCCTTGGGCGTGATCGAGATCAAGGACCGGATCAAGGACGTCATCAAGACCGGCGGGGAGTGGATCAGCTCACTGGAACTGGAAAACCTTCTCAGCGAGCATCCCGCCGTGACCTCGGTGGCGGTCGTCGGCATTCCTGATGCGCAGTGGGGTGAACGGCCAATGGCGTTGGTGGTGTGTGCAGCGGGAGAGCGTATTACCCCGGACATGCTGGTGGCGCATCTGCATCAGTACGTTGAGCGCGGCTATATCAACAAGTGGGCCATTCCCAAGCAAATCAGGGTCGTGACCGATATTCCGAAAACCAGTGTGGGGAAAATCAACAAGCGCTTGATCCGGGAACTCGAACTGAGCCAGCAAGCACTGGACATTGGCTGATCTGGACTAGACTCATGCGATTAGGTCAGTGACTTACTCGCGTGAGGCCTTGGACATGGCAAAGGAAAAAAAGCGCAGCAAAAAAAGCGATACCGACGAATCCCCAAAGATGACTAACAAGGAGTACCTGAGCGAACTGCGACGCTTGCACGTCGAGCTCGTGAAGCTGCAGGAATGGGTGCAACACAAAGGCATCAAGGTTTGTATTGTCTTCGAGGGCCGCGATGGTGCCGGCAAGGGCGGGACCATCAAGGCGCTGACCGAACGGGTCAGCCCGCGCGTCTTTCGGGTCGTGGCGTTGCCTGCACCGACCGAGCGCGAAAAAAGCCAGATGTATGTGCAGCGTTACCTGCCACATCTGCCTGCAGCGGGCGAAATAGTGATTTTCGACCGCAGTTGGTACAACCGCGCCGGCGTCGAGCGAGTCATGGGCTTTTGCACAAAGGAGCAGGTCGACAGTTTCCTCAAGGCCATCCCCCTGGTGGAGCGCGCGATCGTCGATTCGGGGGTGATCCTGCTCAAGTATTGGCTGGAAGTGAGCCCCGAGGAGCAGACACGCCGGCTTGAAGAGCGCATCAAGGACGGACGTAAAATCTGGAAGTTGACGCCGATGGACCTGAAGTCTTACAGCCGTTGGTACGACTATTCGCGTGCCCGGGACGACATGTTCAAGGCGAGCGACACCGAACATGCTCCCTGGCTTGTGGCCAATTCCAACGACAAGCGCCGGGCTCGTCTGAACATCATTACCGACTTGCTCAGCCGGATTCCTTACAAGAAGGTGCCGCGAGAGAAAGTGACGCTGCCCCAACGGCAAAAACCCGGAAACTATCGCGAGCCGGATCATCCGTTGAGACGAGTGCCTGATAAATTCTGAGGGCCCGCGATCAGCCGGTTGGTTCGGCCGTACAACTCATCGTCCCTGAGCCAGGCTTCTGGAAAACTGCAGTATTGTCGGTTTGCCAGAAGCTGTAGCTCCCCAGTACATCCTTGCCGATGTAACGGGTGCCCACGTCACTTTGCACCTGGCTCAGGGTGATCGAGGTGTTTGCCCATTTCAGGTACACGGTACCGGGCTGGGTGATAAAGAAGGTGGCGGCCATCAACCCATTCAACCCGGTACATCGAAACGCCAGGGGGCCTTCGGTCAATCTGTCGGGGTCCTTGGTCCGCACAATGGCCGAACCCTGGCGCAGCTGGTGCGCGCGCTCTGCATAACTGCGGATGACGCATGTTTTTGGCACAGGGTCGGAGGCACACTGATTGCGGGCATCAAGCCAGAACTGCTGGTCGATGATGACTTTGTCTGGCGGCGGTGTTGAACGCTCATCCGTGAGCGCCAGACGATAAAGACGCATCATTTCAACGTCCATCTGCGCCAGCAGCGGGTCGCGACAGATCAGCTTTTCGACGGTTGCCTTTGCCGTGGCGCAATCGAAACTGGTTTTGAAGGACGCCGCGTTGGCACAGGTGCTCGTCGCCGCGCACAAACTGGCAGCGAGCAGACAGGTGAAAAGGGTCGCGACCGTTTTCATGCTGGCTTCACCCGAATCATTGCGTGATGCGCAGATTGCCGTGGGACCTCTCTGTGCGTTGAACAGTCATTCGTTCGCATAGGGTGTATCGCAGTGTAAGTCAGTGCTCGAAACTTGCCACTCCCGCCCGGCAGCGGGTGTTTTTTTTCAGAATCGATCCAGCTTGTAGGGGCCGATGGACGGCAACCCATGGGAAGGAGGCACAGCCGCAGGCAAGGCGAGCTGAGCGATCAGTTCGGCGGTCACCGCCGCCTGCGTCAGCCCAAGGTGCTGGTGACCGAAAGCCAGCAGGACCTTGCCGTCGCACACCCGGTCGATGATCGGCAGGGAGTCGGGCAAGGAGGGCCGAAACCCCATCCAGGGCGAGGCTGCCTGCGCATTCAAGTCCCGCGTAAACAGGCCGGCACTCAGGCGATGCAACTGCCAGGCGCGTTGCATGGCCGCAGGCCGCTCAAGACCGGCGAACTCGACGGTGCCGGCCAGTCTCAGCCCATCAGTCATCGGGGTCATGATGAACTTGCGCTCCAGCGAGGTGACGGCGAAAGGCAACCGCTCATGCTCATGAGGCAACATCAGGTGATACCCGCGCTCGGTGTCCAGCGGCACCTGTTTACCGGTCAACGCTGCCGTCAGCTTTGCCGAGTGGGCGCCGCAGGCGATCAGTACCCGATGCGCCGTCAGAGGGCCTTGATCGGTGATCAGCGAGACGCCGTCCGAAAGGAGGCGGGCGCCGAGGATCTGTTGCCTGAGAAAATGTACGCCGCTGGTTTTCGCAGCCTCCACCAGTTCGCAGACAACCCGGTAGGGGTCGAGAAAATGACCCGTTTGCGGAAAAAACAGTCCGCCCTGAATTCGTTCGCTGAGTTGCGGCGCTGTCTCGCGCACTCTCGTGGCGGTCCAGTAGTCGACCGGCACTGCTTGATGTTGCATCCGCGCCTGCAGCGCTTCGATTGCCTGGCGCGACTCGGGGCGTTCGAACACCAACAATGAACCGTCCTGGCGTAGCAGATCGGGGCGGGCAATGTCGTTCAGCAATCGGTGCCAGGCGCCAAGGCTGCTTTCGTTGAGGGCGCGCAGGCCGGACACGGTCCGTTGAAAGGGAGCCGCACGCAGATTCAACAGCAACCGCGTGAACCAGGGCAGGGCGCGCGGCAGGTATCTCCAGTCCAGGCGCAGCGGGCCCATCGGGTCGATGAGCATGCCGGGCAGGCGTTTGAGGATGGACAAGTCGGCGATGGGAAACACCTGTTCGGTCGCCAGGTGCCCGGCATTGCCGAACGAGGCGCCCCGGCCAGGGTCTTGCTGGTCGACGACCACCACCCGCAGGCCTTGGCGCGCCAGCCGAAGGGCGCAGGCGACACCGATGATGCCAGCGCCGACCACGGCAATGTCCGGGGTGTCGGTGGCGGGTCCGCTCGCCCGGGTCCCTTGGTGGCGAGCGGTGTTGGCGTGCTCACCGATCAACGTTTGGCCTGTCACAGTCATGGCGCTTTCCTGGCGATGAGGTTAGCCCCGGCGGCGAAGCCGGGGGATGACGCAGTGGACTCGGTCAGGGTGAACTCAGGCGACGTTGTGTTCTGCCGACCAGTGCTTGTACCACTGGCGAAACAACGCGTACTGGTTCTCGGCGTAATGCCGTTGGGCATCGCTCAACACATCGGTTTCGTTGAAATGCAGGGTGTATTCCTTGTCGCCATTGAGCACCATCAGGTGCTTGTAATAGAGCACCAGGTCGCAGCCCTCGTCGAAGGACGACAGCACGGCCAGCGCCGATTCCAGTTCGGTGGCCAGGCGGCGGGCCTTGGCGTCGCCCTTGGCCGCTTGCTTGCTCAATGTCACCAGTTGCAGCACTTCACGCGGTAGCGCATTGCCGATACCAGTGATCGCGCCAGTGGCGTTGCAGTTGACGAAACCATGGACCACCTGGGTGTCGACGCCGACCATCAGGGTGACGTTATCGTCCGCAGAGGTAATGTTCTCGGCGGCGTAGCGCAGGTCGGCAGCACCACCAAACTCTTTGAAGCCGATGAGGTTCGGGTGTTCGCGGCGCAATTCGAAAAACAGGTCTGCACGGGTGGCAAAGCCATAGTAAGGGCTGTTGTAGATCACCGACGGCAATTGCGGGGCCGCCTGCAGAATGGCTGAAAAGTGCGCTTTTTGTGCGGCAGGCGAAGCTCCACGGGAGAGCACGCGAGGGATCACCATCAGGCCATGGGCGCCGACGCTGGCCGCATGGGCCGCGTGGGAAATCGCTTCGCGGCTGTTGACGGCGCCGGTACCGACGATGGTCGGAACGCCTGCGGCGACCAGACGTGCCACGCCTTCCTGGCGCTCGGCTTCGGTCAGCAGCGGCCAATCGCCCATGGACCCGCAATACACCACCGCGCTCATGCCGATATCAACCAGTTCGCGCCCCTTGGCCACCAACGCATCAAAGTCGGGTTTGCGTTCGGCGGTGCAGGGGGTCATCAGCGCAGGAATGCAGCCAGTGAAAATGCTATCGCTCATTTGTTCAGCTCCTTGACGCGTTTATTCGAATGACGGAAAGGTGAAGTGTCGCGTGATCGCTCAAATGCCCCACGCGAAGGGATCCTGTTCGTCGATCAACAGTGTGCTGTCGGCGGTCATGAAAGCTTGGCCGGTAATGAACGGGCGGATGCGCTCGCCTTCCCATTCGTAACTGCCAACGAACTGGCTGCCGGTGATGCTGGCCTGGACCCAGCGCTCGCCGGCGGCCAGTTTTCCATCGGCGGCCAGGCAGGCCAGTTTGGCGCTGGTGCCGGTGCCGCAGGCCGAGCGGTCGTAGGCTTTGCCAGGGCACATGACGAAGTTGCGGCTGTCGGCGTGCTCGTCATCGGCAAACAGTTCGACATGGTCGATCAACGCGCCGCCTTCGCCGTGGATGCCTTGGGCCTCCAGCGCCTTGAGCATCGCCCAGGTGTATTCGGTGAGCGCCTCGACATTGTCCAGTTGCAACACTTGCCCGTGGTCGGACACCAGGTAGAACCAGTTCCCACCCCAGGCGATGTCGCCGAACACGCGGCCGTGTCCGGGAATATCGACCGGGACTTGCTGGCGGTAGCGGTAAGCGGGCACGTTGCGCAAGGTCACCGTGCCGTCTTCATGCAGCGTGGCGTCGACCGGGCCGACCGGCGTGTCGATCTTGTGCACACCGGGCGCAATGTGGCCCAGGTAGTGCAATGAGTTGACCAGGCCGATGGTGCCGTGACCGCACATGCCGAGGTAGCCGGCGTTGTTGAAGAAGATCACGCCACACGTGGCATCCGGCGAGACCGGTTCACAATACAGGGCGCCGACCAACACATCGCTGCCACGGGGCTCCAGCAGGCAGGCTCGACGCCATTGGTCGTGGTGATCGCGCAGGGCATCACGCTTCTCGACCATGGTCCGGCCGGGCAGTTGCGCAAAGCCTTTCATCACCAGACGGGTCGGTTCGCCGCCGGTGTGGGAATCAATGACGTGGATGCGTTTCATGAACGTGCCTTCGCCTGACATAGCGTCGCCTTTTTGTGAGTTGTTGGATCGGCCGGTGTGCATGCAATGGCCACAGCGTGAGCGTGTCAGGGCGTTTGTGATTGATGTTTTGCGCAGGTACGGATGACGAAATCGGCACAATGCGCCTGCTCGATGCAGCCAAATTGCGGGCACCTCGACACGGCATCCGCCTTGGGTCAATCTGCGCAGCGAAGGCTTTTGTCTACTCAGAGAAAGGGGGAACAGGATTCATGACGCAGAACGCCTTAGCGATCCTGTGCCAAGGGAGCGATCTGAATCGTCCCGACACCCTCGATGAATTGCTGGCGGGCGTGGCGTTTCTGTTACCGATGCTGGATGTGATCCCCAATGCCGCGATCTTTATCAAGGACCGTCAGGCGCGCTATGTCATGGCCAACCGCACGCTGGTCCAGCGCTGCGGCTTGAAGCAGTTGCAGCCGTTGCTGGGGAAAACCAGCGCCGAGGTGTTTCCTGCACAATTGGGGCCGGGTTACACCGAACAGGATCGCCGTGTTCTGGAGCAAGGCTTTGTCCTGGAAGACCAACTGGAGTTGCACTTGTACGGCAGTCGGGAGCCGGGTTGGTGCCTGACGCATAAACGACCGTTATACAACCGTAGCGGCGAAATCATTGGCCTGGCAGGGATTTCGGTCGACCTGCAATCCGCCAGCGATACCCACCCGGCGTACCAGCGACTGGCGGCGGTCGATCAATACATCCGCGCGCATTTCAATCGCCGTGTCACCTTGGGCGAACTCACGCGCATCGCCGGGATTTCAGTGGCGCAACTGGAAAGGTACTGCAAGCGAGTGTTCCACCTGACACCACGGCAGATGATCCAAAAGGTTCGCCTGGAGCATGCGCATCGTCTGTTGCACACCGATATTCCGATCACCGACGTGGCCTTGCAGTGCGGCTATACCGACCACAGTGCGTTCACCCGTCAGTTCAAGGCATCCACCGGGTTCACGCCGCGCCAGTATCGGCAGGCAACCCGGCACATCAGCGATGACTTCCCCGCTGTACAAACGTAATCTTCCCAATCCGCGTCCCTATAAGAAAAATCAGGAGTCATTGATGCAACCGATCCGTCTCGGTCTGGTGGGCTATGGCAAGATTGCCCAGGACCAACACGTTCCCGCCATCAACGCCAACCCCGCGTTTCAGTTGGTGTCTGTCGCCACCCAAGGGCAGCCCTGCGCCGGCGTCGAAAATTTTAAGTCTTTAAGCGAGCTGCTTGAAAACGGCCCGCCGGTTGATGCGATTGCCTTTTGCACTCCACCGCAAGGACGATTCGCGCTGGTGCAACAAGCCCTGGCCGCCGGCAAACACGTGCTGGTAGAAAAGCCGCCGTGCGCCACGATGGGTGAAGCGATGGCGTTGGTGAGTCAGGCGCAGGAGCAGGGCGTCAGCGGTTTGTTCGCCTGGCACTCACGTTACGCCCCCGGCATCGACGCCGCCCGTCACTGGCTGGCCACCCGCACCCTGCAAAGCGTACAGATCGACTGGAAGGAGGATGTGCGCAAGTGGCACCCTGGCCAGGCATGGATCTGGCAACCCGGCGGCCTGGGTGTCTTCGATCCCGGCATCAATGCCTTGTCGATAGCAACCCATCTGCTGGCGTTGCCGCTGTTTGTCGAGTCCGCTGAATTGCGCGTCCCCAGTAACTGCCAGTCGCCGATTGCCGCGTCCATCAAGATGTCTGACGCGCGTCACCTCGATGTCCGTGCGGAGTTCGATTTCGACCACGGCCATGATGAGCTCTGGAGCATCGAGATTCGCTGCACCGAAGGCACCTTGCGCCTGGACAACGGTGGCGCACTGTTGAGCATCGACGGCGTGCCTCAAGCCGTATCGGAGGAGGGCGAGTACGCCGCGGTGTATCGACATTTTCAACAGCTGATAGGCGATAAAGTCAGTGACCTGGACCTGCAACCGTTGCGCCTGGTTGCCGACAGCTTTTTTGTAGGCAGTCGCGTGTCGGTCGAGCCGTTTTACGATTAGCGGTTGCGCTTGTTAACTGCTCGCAGTCTCTAACTATTGGGTCGGTTGCTCAGAGGGCACCAGACGCAAGAGCTACTCTTGATTGTGTACGTTGCCAATGGCAGGCGGACTCATTTCGAGCGGGAGGCGCCTTGTGACTGATGAACTTGATGCCGGTGTGCGAAACATTGTCGTTATCGGCACGTCGGCGGGTGGTGTTCAGGCGTTGATCGCCTTGTTTGAAAATCTACCTGCCGACCTGCCCGCGGCCTTTCTTGTCGTGATGCATATTCCCGCTCATGAACCCAGTGTCCTGCATAGCATTCTTGCAAGGGTGACAAACATGCGGGTCGTGGCGGCCCAGGAGGGGCAGCGGATTGAAGCGCGCACAGTCTATGTCGCCATTGCGGATCGGCATCTGATGATTACGGAGGATGGGATACGCCTGACGCGTGGGCCCAAGGAGTGTCGTGCCCGGCCCGCTGTCGATGTGCTGTTCCGCTCAGCTGCGGTGAATTACGGCGCTCGGGTCATTGGCGTCATTCTGTCCGGCGCATTGGATGACGGCACGGCGGGAATGTGGGCGGTTAAGGATCGGGGTGGATTGACCTATGTGCAGGCCCCTGGCGAAGCCATGCAGAGCTCGATGCCCGACAGCGCAATTGCGCATGTGAACATTGATCTTGTCGGCCCGGCGGCAGTGCTCGCCACCGCACTCTGCAAAGCGATCGGTAGTCCGATAGCTGATCAGCAGACACACGAGGTAAAAACCCGTCATGTGATCGAAAGCGTTATCTCCTTGAAAGGAAATGGTCTCGAAGCAGGTGTCATGGGATTAGGTAAGGTTTCCCAATTCACCTGTCCTGATTGCCACGGCGTGTTGGTGCAAATCGAAGAAGGCACCATCGTCAGATTTCGTTGCCACACGGGTCATGCCTTCTCGATGAAGTCGTTGATTTGCGAGGCCAACGAAGCCATCGACACGGGACTGTGGGACACATTGAGGGCGGTGGAGGAAAGAATCCTGCTGCTGCGTCAAATGGCTGAACAGGCGGCAACTGTTGGCGCTGCCAATGACGCCGCCGAATGCACTCGACAAGCTGATCTGGCTGAAAAACGCCTGACGCGACTGCGTGAATGGGTGCTCGATCCCAAGCTCTTTGGTCACGATGACGATAAATAAGTTCTACCGCCAAGCGACCTTGGCACTGTGCAAAACTCCCGCCCGTCACTCGCCTGAATACCCAGCCTATAGAACCTGCACTAACCCGTAGATGCGTTGTCAGTTATTGGCGCCTGTAGCGACGAGGATCGTCTCTGATGGCGGCACGTCAGACTAAATTTAGTGTTTCGTCTCTTTTGGCAAAGCGCTCGCGATGGATTGCGTCCTGGACCGACTAATCCTTTTACGAGCGAGTTTCCATGGGTTTGCTTCTTGATCCGCGTCATGACATTGATGCCGCTTTACTCAGCTATCGCCGGGTGTTCTGGTCGTTGGCGCTGTTCAGCGGTGTGATCAACCTGCTGGTGCTGGTGCCTTCGCTCTACATGATGCAGGTGTACGACCGGGTTCTCACCAGCCGCAACGAAACCACCTTGTTCATGCTCACCCTGATCGCCCTCGGACTGTTCATGTTCAGCGCGCTGATCGAGTGGGTACGCGGCGAGGTGATGATCCGCATGAGCGCGGGGCTGGACGATGCCTTGGGCGAGCGGATTTTCGACGCTGCCTTCGCCCGTAGCCTGCGCGAGCACAACGCCAACCCGGCGCAGGTGCTGATCGATCTGGCGACGCTGCGGCAGTTGATCACCGGCCAAGGCCTGATTGCGTTGCTCGATGCGCCTTGGTTGCCGATCTTTCTGCTGGTGGCGTTCATTTTTCACCCCTGGTTCGGCGTGCTGACGCTGGTGCTGGCCCTGGTGCTGATCGGTCTGGCACTGTGGGGCGAACTGGCGACCCGGACGCGTCTGGGCGAAGCCAATCGACTGAGCGTGCAGTCGTCGATTTACGTCAACAGCACGTTCCAGAATGCCGAAGTCATCCAGGCCTTGGGCATGCTCGGACCATTGCGCCAGCGCTGGAGCCTGCTGCAGCAACGCATCGTTGCCGCCCAGGCCCATGCCAGCGACCGTAGCGCACGTATCACCTCGGCGACCCGTTTCGTGCGCATCTCCGGGCAATCGCTGGCCCTGGGCCTGGGCGCGTTGCTGGTGCTCGAAGGCCAGTTGTCAGCGGGCATGATGATCGCCATGTCGCTGCTGTTGGGGCGCGCCCTGGCCCCCGTGGAGATCGCCATCGGCTCGTGGAAGCAATTCAACTCTGGCCGCCAGAGTTATCAGCGCCTGAGCCAACTCCTTGCCCAGCACCCGCGCGACCGTCTGCGCATGCCGT
Source organism: Pseudomonas sp. fls2-241-R2A-110 (assembly GCF_030209165.1). Classification (NCBI taxonomy): domain Bacteria; kingdom Pseudomonadati; phylum Pseudomonadota; class Gammaproteobacteria; order Pseudomonadales; family Pseudomonadaceae; genus Pseudomonas; species Pseudomonas sp. fls2-241-R2A-110. The sequence goes on from NZ_JARVSN010000029.1 coordinate 28,979, forward strand.
TGCCGCCGCCCACCGGCGCGGTGCGTCTGGAGCAGGTGCATGTTGGGCCGCCCGGAGCCGTGCAACCGATCCTGCGGGGAATCAATTTCAGCCTGGTCAAAGGTGACGTGCTCGCCGTCGTCGGCCCCAGCGCCAGCGGCAAATCCACGCTGGCCAGGGCGCTGGTCGGGGTCTGGCCGGCCATGGGCGGATCGGTGCGCCTCGACGACGCCGAGATCAGTCAATGGTCTCACGACGCCTTGGGCCCGTACCTCGGCTATCTGCCGCAGGACATCGAACTGTTCGACGGCAGTGTGGCCGACAATATCGCCCGCTTCGGTGAGCAGGATGCCGACAAGATCATCGCCGCCGGCCGTCATGCGGGCATTCACGAGATGATCCTGAGGTTCCCCAAGGGATACGACACGCCGTTGGGCCCCGGTGGGCTTGGATTGTCCGGCGGGCAGAAGCAGCGCCTCGGCCTGGCTCGCGCACTCTATGGGCTCCCGTCGCTGATCGTGCTCGATGAGCCCAACTCTAATCTCGATGAAGCAGGCGAAGTGGCACTGGTTCAGGCCATCAGTGCGCTCAAGGCAGCTGGCAGCACTGTGGTGCTGATTACCCATCGGCCGAATGTGCTGGCGGTGGTCGATCACATTCTGGTGCTCAAGGACGGCACTCAACACGCATTCGGTCCACGGGACCGGGTGCTCAAGGCGTTGATCCCGGGGCCCAAACCGGCAGCAGTCAAGGAGACTGGCGAAGATGCATGATCTGACCCCCGGGAAACCAACGTACAGCGAGCAGAGGCCGAGCGTGCGTGGCAACGCAACACCGCCCGGCGCGAACACCGACGCGGTGAGCGCGGCACGTTATGGCGTGGGATTCCTGGTCCTGGCGCTCGGCGGTTTCCTGCTTTGGGCATGTCTGGCGCCGCTTGACCAAGGTGTAGTGGGTAGCGGCACCGTTGTGGTGGCGGGCGAACGCAAAGCGGTGCAGTCGTTGGTCGGCGGCGTGGTGGAAAAACTGCTGGTCAGCGACGGCGACCGCGTCACCCAAGGGCAGTTGCTGGTGCAGCTCAACACGGTGCAGGCGCAGTCACAACTGGACGTGACCCGGGGCAAGCTTCTCAACGACCGCAGCGTCGAGGCTCGGTTGATTGCCGAGCGCCTGGGTTCAGCCGAGATCCAATGGCCCGCCGAACTGCTGGAACATGCCGACGAGCCGCGGGTCAAGGCCGCCATGGCATTGCAGAGTCAGTTGTTTGCGACCCGTCGCGCAGAACTGGGCAGCCGCTTGCAGATCATCGAACACGAAGCCGCGGCATTGCAGCAGCAATTGCTCGGCTACGAAGGCGTCAAACGCAACTACGACACGCAGATGCGCTTCCAGCAGCAGGAGCTGGAAGGCCTGCGTGATTTGGCGCGTGAGGGCTACGTGCCGCGCAACAAACTCTTCGAGGCCGAGCGCAACGCCGCCCAATTGGCCGGGCAGATTGCCTCCGGGGTCGGCGATGTCGGCAGGACTCGCCAGTCGATCAATGAAAGTCGACTCAAGGCCTTGCAGGCACAGCAGGAATTTCGCCGCGATGCCGAAGTTCAGCTCAGCGAAGTCTCTGCCGAGGCGTCAGGTTTTGCTGACCAGATCCATGCTTTTCAGTTTGAAGTCGACAACGGCGCGATCCGTGCGCCAGCGTCCGGACAGGTCATGGACGTCAGCATTCATACGGTCGGCGGCGTTGCGCAGGCCGGTCAAACCCTGATGCAGGTGGTGCCGCTGGATGCGCCTATGGCGATTACCGCGCGTTTCGAGCCGTTGATGGCCAACAAGTTGCGCCCGGGGCTGCCGGTGCATGTGCATTTCACGGCGCTGCAACGGGTGGATACCCCGACCGTCATTGGCACTGTCACCACAGTGTCGGCAGATCAGTTGATCAATGAACAGACCCACCAGCCGTACTTTTCCGCCAAGGTCGAAATTCCCGCCGACACCGTGGCCTCGCTACAAGCCGCTGGCCTGCTGGTGCGTCCCGGCATGCTGGCTGATGTGACGGTGGTCACCGGGGAACGCACCTTGATGAACTACCTGATGAAACCCTTACGCGAACGCTTGCTCGCAGCCTTCAAAGAGGAATGAGCATGACCGTACGGTTCCGTTATAGCGCCCGCTTGTTGCTGAGTCTTTGTACCGGTTGGGGGGCGATCAGTTCTGCCGCGGCGACCCAGGAGGCGCTGAGCCTGACCGCCGCGTACGATGCCTCGCGCATCAACGACCCGACCGTGCAATCGGCCGCTCATGCCTATGATGCGTCGACGCATGAAGAGGCGATTGGCCGCGGCGGCCTCTATCCGCAAGTGTCGCTGACGTCGCGCTATGGCTACGGCGGTCGTACCGATGGCGGCAGCGACACCAGCTACGTCAACAGTAACGATTACCAAGCGAACAACGTCACCCTGGCGGCGCAACAACCGCTCTACGACAAAGGGCGCTGGGCCGCATATCAGGAGGGCAAGGCGCGGGGGCAGTTGGGTACGCAGCTATTCGACGTTGCCGGCCAGACCTTGTACGACAGGGTTGCCAAAGGCTATTTCGATGTCGCCCGGGCCGAGAACGAGATCAAGTTGATCGCCCAGCAAAAGACCGCCATCAATGGGTTGGTGACGCAAAGCAAAAAGCTTTACCAGGGCGGGCAGGGCGCGATCACCGACATTGATGAAGCCCAGGCGCGGCTCGATCTTGTCGAAGCCCAGGAGGCTGAAGCCCAGGCTCGCCGCGTGGCTGCGTTGCGGGCGTTGTCCGGTCGCGCCAGTGTGGCCATCGAAGACATCCAGTCGATGCGCGAAGAACTGCCCACCGGCAACCCGATTCCGCCGGAGCGGGATTTGCCGTACTGGACTGCAATTGCCCATGATGCCAACCCCGAGCTGGCAGCCCGGCTGGCGGCGGTGAAAGTCGCCGAAGCGCAGGCCGACAGCCAGCGCGCCGGGCATTATCCGACGTTGTCGCTGACCACCCAGCTCAGCCGCCAGGAAACCCGTCAGTATCAGGAGCAAGACCCGCGGCAGGATTCGTATTACGTGGGGGTTCAGCTGGAAATTCCGTTGTATCGCGGCGGTGCGGTACGCGCCTCGGTGGCGAAAGCCGAAGCGCAAGTGGCCGGCGCCCAGTCCGACTATGACGTACAACGCCAACAATTGGCCGAGGACATCGAGACCGATTATCTGGGCGTGGTGGCCGGATTCGCCAAAAGCAAGGCGATGCTGCGGGCGGTGGAGTCCAATCAGCGAGCACTGACTTCGACGGAAAAGGGTTTCCAGGGGGGAGTTCGGTCGACGGTGGATATTCTTGATGCACAGCAGAGGGTGTTCCAGGCGCGCCGAGATTTGCTCAACACCAAGCTCGACATGCTGCAAAGCTATGTCAGCCTGCACACCCACACTGGCCAGATGAACCGAGCGGTACTGGAACAGGTGCAAAATCTGTTCTGAGGAATGAAGCGGGGGGAGAGATTGACGCCGGTCTGCGACCCTAATCCTCTGAAAACGGGCTTGCTCACGAAGACGGTGGGTCAGCTTGTATCCACGCTGGATGTGCCGCCGTCATCGCGAGCAGGCTCACTCCCACATTTTGATCTGTGGTTGTCCTCGATTTCCCGAGCGCAGCAAACCCCTGTGGGAGCGAGCCTGCTGGCGATAGCGGTGGGTCAGCTTGCATCCACGCTGGATGTGCCGCCGTCATCGCGAGCAGGCTCACTCCCACATTTTGATTTGTGGCTGTCCTCGATTTTTCGAGCGCTGCAACCCCCTGTGGGAGCGGGCTTGCTCGCGATAGCGGTGGGTCAGCTTGTATCCATGCTGGATGTGCCGCCGTCATCGCGAGCAGGCTCACTCCCACATTTTGATCTGTGGTTGTCCTCGATTTCCCGAACGCTGCAACCCCCTGTGGGAGCGAGCTTGCTCGCGATAGCGGTGGGTCAGTCAGCATCCATGCTGGATTGGCCACCGTCATCGCGGGCCGGCTCGCTCCCTCCGGTTGTGGATTGACTCAGGCGGTGAAATCGCTGGCGTGCAGATCCTTGACGCCTACCAGTTGAATTTCGAACTCGGGGGTGGCGTCGGCGTTGACGCTGCCGTAGAGAATGCCGTCGGCAAAGCGCAGTTGGCCGGTGGCGTTGGCTGGGTCGAAGGCGTTGCTGCCGATGAAGGTAAAGGCGTCAACAGCGGCGGTCAGCGGGTTGGCGTCCAGTCCGGTGAAATCCAGATGGTCGCCCTCGATGCTCTTGAAGCCGTTGATCACATCGCGTGAAGCACCGACGCCCATGTCCGACAGCGCACCAAATGCATAGGTGTCCGCGCCAGTGCCGCCGGTGAGAGTGTCGGTGCCTGCACCGCCGATCAACCGGTCATCGCCCGAACCACCCACCAACGTATCGTTGCCCGCACCACCGTTCAGAACGTTCGCGGCGCTGTTGCCCAACAGATTGTCGGCGTAGGCACTTCCCGTCAGGTTTTCGAAGAACTTCAAGGTGTCGAGCCCGGAGCCCCCGGTGTCTTGTTGCGCTGACGTCGAGAGGCTGACGGTAACGCCAGACAGGGCGCGTTCAAAAGACACGGTGTCATTACCCTCGCGCCCGTCCAGCACATTGTTGCCGGCTCCGGCGAACAGCGTGTTGTCCAGCGCGTTGCCCGTGCCATTGGCGGCGCCGGGGCTATCGATGTACAGATTCTCGATGTTGGCGCCGAGGGTATAGGCCGCCAAGCTGCTGTGTACGCTGTCGATCCCTCCCGGCACTGCATTGCTGTTGGTCTCGATCACGGTGTCGTTGGCGTTGTCGACATAGTAAGTGTCGTTGCCATCGCCGCCACTCATGCTGTCGGCCCCTGCGGCACCATTGAGCACGTTGGCGGCGGCATTGCCGGTGATGAAGTTGCGCAGCTCATTGCCGGTGCCGTTGATGTCCGACACACCGGTGAGTACCAGATTTTCTAGATTGGCACCCAGGGTCCAGCTGACCGAGGCTTGCACCGTATCGATCTGCGAAGGCGAGGCGTTGGTTTCCACCACGCTGTCGGCCGCGTTGTCGACCACATAGATGTCGTTGCCATCGCCACCGGTCATGGAGTCGGCGCCCAGGTCGCCATCCAGTGTGTCGTTGCCCGAGCTGCCCACCAGGGTATCGGCCTGGTCGGTGCCGGAGATCATCCCGCCCTGGTTCTGAGCGTTGTCGAAAATATCCTGCACGCTGTTGTTGTCGTTGGCATTGCCTTGAAAACCAAGGTCACCGGCGATGTAGTCGGCCAGGCGCTGGCCAACGATTTCCGCCGATTCCTCGTGCAGGTGCCAGACGTCATCGGGATACACCAGCGGATCGACTTCATAACGCAAGGGCAGGTCGGTGTAGTCCACCGCCAGCTTGACGTCGGTGCGCTCGGCGGCGATCTCCTCCTGGACGGCGCGGACATAGCCAACCCCTTCGACGATCGAAGCAATCTTTTCTGCCGAATAACCCCGGGCACTCGCCGCATCCTCTTGGTAGTGGCCGGTTTCCATCATGTACACGCTGAAGTTGCCGAACTGGGCATGCAGGTAATCAAACACGTTCATGGTCGCGGCCTTGTAGGCTGCGGCTGCCGCTGTTTTGTCCGTGGCGCGGCCGATCTCCTGGGCGGCTTCCTCGCCCTGGCCCCAAATGATGCCCATGGTGACGTTATCGATCGATTTCAGTTCAGTGAGCTGGTCCCCCAGCAAGGCGACGGCACGCAACAGCGCAGGCCCGGGTTGGTTGGTGTCGGTCAACCACCAGCACAAATTGAGCTCCTCGGCGCCCATGGTCGACAGGCCGTTGACCGTGCTACCACCCACCGCGATGTCGATGCCATTGCCATCGGCATCGGTGAATTGGCTGCGCACGTCGTAGGTGGTGTAGCGGTCCAGGTCGTTGACCAGCATCGAGGTGCCGGACTGATTGTCGTCCTCCGTCATGCGCAGCAAGCGCGCGTTGGATTGGCCGAGGGTGGGCAGGTAGAGAATGTCTTGTTGCGCGCGCTCGCCGAACACGAAGTCGCTGGCGGTCAGGGTGTTGAGGTAGTTGCCGTTGAGGGCGATTTCAAAACGGTTGCCATCGGCATCCGCATCGGCTGACTTGACGTAGGTCTTGTCGCCGGCCGCATTGAGGGTCATGTACAGCGTGTGATTGCTGCCATCGCCGAGACCGAGAAAGCCCAGGCCCGACACATCGATCTTGTCGACGCCTGCGGTGAAGTCGTAAATCGTGTCGGTGGCCGTAATGCCGCCGGCGTCGTAGTCGCGATAGCTGTCGAGCGAGTTGCTGTAGCGGAAGGTATCGGCCCCGTCGCCGCCGTACAGCGAATCGCGACCGGCACCGCCGTCGATGATGTCCGCGCCGGCACCGGCCTTGATCGTGTCGTTGCCACCGAGGCCGAGGATCAGGTCCGCGCCCGCCGTGCCGTTAAGCGTATCGGCGTTACTGGTGCCGGCGATGGTGTTGGCCGGTGCATCGGCCACCGCCAGGGCGAAGCTGTCGCTGACCGAGGCGCCAGAAGGATCGGTGGCCTTGACCAGTACGTTGTAGTTGCCGGACGCCGTGCTGATCGGCGTTCCGGTGAACGTCAGGCTGGTGGCGTTGAAACTCAGCCAGCCGGGCAGGGCGCTGCCATCGGCGAGGGTCGCGGAATAGACCAACGTATCCTGATTGGCGTCGGTGAAGCTGTCATGGGTCACGGTGTAGTTGAACGGCGTGCTTTCGGTGGCGTTCTGGTCGAGCAGGGGAATGGCCACCACCGGCGCTGCGTTGCTCGGAGTGTTCTGGTCGGCGAAAACAAAATGACTCGCCGTCAGGCTGCTCACCAGGTTGCCCGCCAGCGACAATTCAAAACGGTTGCCGTTGGCGTCGGCGGTGAGGTCCTTGAGGTAGGTGCGGTTGCTCGATGCGCTGTAGGTGACTTGCAGCGTGCCGTTCAGGCCGTTGCCCAGGCCCGTGTAGCCGAGCGTCGATACATCGATCTTGTCCGCTGTCACGTCGAAATCGAGGATCTGGTCACTGACGCTGGTGGAGCTGGTGCGGTAACTGTCGAGTGTTGAGGTGTAGCGGAACACATCGGCACCCGCGCCGCCGGTGAGCTTATCCGCCCCGGCGCCACCGACCAGGATGTCGTTGCCCGCGCCGCCATTAAGCGTGTCGTTACCGGCGCCACCGAACAGTTGTTCGTTGGCAGCGGTGCCGGTCAGCGTGTCGTTGTTCGGCGTGCCATTGATCACCGTGGGTGAGGCGGGAACATCCTGCACGGCGAGGGTAAAGCTGTCGCTGACTGTGGCGTTGCTGCCGTCACTTGCAGTGACCTGGATGGAGTAAGTGCCCGATGCGGTGTCGCTGGGTGTGCCGCTGAGCGTGCGAGTGGCTGCGTCGAATGTCAGCCAGCCGGGCAGGGCGCTGCCATCGGCCAGTTTGGCGGTGTAGCTGAGGCTGTCGTTATCCGGATCGGTGAAGCTGGTGGCCGGTACTACGTAGCTGAATGGCGTGTTTTCGGTCGCGTTCTGATCCAGCAACGGTGCCGCCAGCACGGGTGCCTGATTGGTCGCAGACGCGGTGGCGAAGACGAAGTTGGCGCCGGTCAGCTTGTCGAGGTAGTTGCCGTCCAGCGTCACTTCGAAGCGATTGCCATCGGCGTCGGCATTCAGTGATTTGATGTACGTCTTGGTGCCGGCACTGTTGAGCGCCAGGTACACGGTGTTGTTCTTGCCATCCCCAAGGCCGGTAAAACCGATGGCCGAGAGGTCGATCTTGTCGGCGCTGATATCAAAATCGGTGATCACGTCGCTAAGGTTGGCGCCACCGGTGTTGTAGTTGCGGTAACTGTCCAGGCGACTGGAGAACACAAACGTGTCCGCTCCGGCGCCACCGGAAAGGCTGTCCATGCCGGCACCGCCGTCGAGCTTGTCATCGCCCGCGCCACCACTGAGGTTGTCGTTACCCGCCAGGGCAAGCAACGTGTCGGCCGAATCGCTGCCCAGCAATGAGTCGCTGGCGCTGGTGCCGGTGACTACCCGATTGAAGATGAAATTACTGGCGGTCAGGGTGCTGGTGAGGTTGCCCGAGAGAATCAACTCGAAGCGATTGCCGCTGGCGTCGGCGTCGTAGTCCTTGATGTAGGTGCGGTCGTTGCTGGCGCTGTAGCTGACCTGCAGGGTGCCGCCACGGCCATTGCCCAGTCCGGTGAAACCGAGACCGGCGAGGTCGATCTTGTCCTGGGTGACGTCGAAGTCTGTCACGGTGTCATCGAAGCTGGCGGTTGCGTTGCGGTAGCTGTCGGACTGAGCGGCAAAACGGAACGTATCGGCGCCGGTCCCACCGGTGAGTTTGTCGATGCCGGCACCGCCGACCAGAATGTCGCTACCGGCCCCGCCATTGATGATGTCGTTGCCGGCACCGCCGTAGAAAATCTCGCTGTCAGCACTGCCCAACAGGGTGTCGTTGCCAGCCGTGCCTTGCACGGTGGTCATCGGCACCGTGTCGCTGACGTAGCTGCCGTCGCCATAGACCAGCGTGGCACTCTTGCTGGTGTGACTGATGGTGTTACCGATGATGGCGTTGCGATCGGTGCCGTCTTCATTGCGCTCAGCAACACCGTAGGTCGACAGGTTGCTGCCGCTGATGATGTTGCCCTGGATGGTGTTGTCGCTGCCGTTGAAGTACTTGCCGGACACGCCCAGGGTGTCGTCGTAGGACTGGAGAATGATCTCCGGTACCGGGTTGCCCAGGGAGTTGTTGTTGAGCGTGTTGTCGATGATCTCGACGTGGTTGCTGCCGTAGATGCGGACACCGGCGCTGGCATTGTCATGAATGTCGAGGCCGCTGACGGTCACATCGCTCGACAGTTTGATCAGCACCCCTTCGGCGCCGTTGCCATACACCTCGCCACCGGTAATGGTGATGTTGCTGGGGGAGGGGATGTTCTCGCTACCACGTTGCACCACGATGCCATTGCCGCCGTTGTTGTAGGCGACGTTATTGGTCAGGGTAAAGTCGTGGGTGCTGGTGACGACGTTGAAACCATGCCGGTCGTTGTCGTAGGCGACGTTGTTTTCAAAGGTGCTGTCGCTCAGAAAGTCAGCGACGAAGCCGTCCAGGCCATTGCCGTGGGACACGCTGTTCTTGATGACCATGTTGACGGTCTGCTCGTGGGGATCGAAACCGTACCCGGAGCAATCCTTGATCTCGACACTGTCGAGGGTGACGTTGGAATCGTAGCCTTCTTTACCGGGAATAAAGCCATTGAACCAACCGTCGATCTTGCCCGTGGTGCTATCGCGGTTGCCATCGATGGTGAGGTTGCTGATGCCGAAATCGTGGGTTTCCTCGCCATAGGCAGAGCGGATAACCCCCGTGATTTTGGTGTCGGAGCCATCAGCCACCTTGACGTTGGTGGAACCCATACCGTCGCCGTACAGATAGACGTTGCTCTTGAGCATCAGGCAGCCGTCGGAGGGTTCCACACCTCCCGAAACGATATAGGTGCCGGTCGGCATATACACCTGTCCGCCGCCTGCGGCGGCGGCCGCATCAATTGCGTTTTGTATCGCCGCCGTGTCGTCTGTGAGGCCATCTCCTTTGGCGCCAAAATTTTGTACGTTAAAAATCATGAGCTTATCTCCGTATCAGGCTTAAATCGCAGCAGATGCCAATATTCCATCGACGACCACTGTGTTATGACCCAGAGACACGCAAAAGTTTTGACCGCGCATCGGAGAAGCGTCAAAAAACCAATATTACTGATCAGCGGTTGTGAAGTATTTTTACGCATTAACTTTATTTTGACGCTTTTTCAGTAAGCGGAATACGCTGAAACGAGGGCGACCGCGTGAGCTTTGACTTGAGTTCATAAAGCTATGAGGCAGTTCAAGGGGAGGGAGGATGGGAGATAGAGGCGGGCATACAAATCGGTGACAAGGTCTGATGTTGGTTTGCTTTGAAAGTATTAGAGCATTAGCTCTACTAAATGGAGGTTTAGTTGAGCTGTACTTTTTGAGCGATGAATTTGCGCCTTGGACAGATCTGAAGACTGATTTGCAATCAACGGCGTTGCTAAAATAGGCGTCATCGCAGGCAGTGGAGCTTGGAGCTATCTTGATTTCAAAGGCGTCGATCCCGAACATTCTGAAAATCAGTTTTCCGAATTGTTAATCACCGTGGATTTCACCGTGTTTTTGACCAAGGCCAATTCTTGAGCAGCGACATTGTCTTTTTGCATTAATCCATTCAAAGCGGAAACTGATAATGAATCCGTCGCAGCGGGGATTTTCGTGGCTGTTGCAAAATGATTGTCCGTGAAATCCCTGTACCAACGCCAAGTTGAACGCAGCAGATTTCACACAGCAGCGTGCGCGAAGACGGACCTGAGAGATTAGTAAAGCCACAAAGAACAGTCACTCACCAAAACATCTTTATTAAGCTAATGAAATAGCGAGTTCGGGTTTGGTGAACGACCACGTCAATAAGACTGACATTTGAAGCCTGCAAGGAAACGCGCCGGCTTGGTCAGTGAAGTTTTCATACCGGAACCAGAATGAACGGATGATGGAGCATCAACGCAGGCCAACCGTTCAGATTAGAGTACGAAAGCGCTTTATTGAGGTGGGGACGAAACCATCGTTCAACAGATTTATTCCCGAGCGCTTTGACAGGAAGATCTGCGCGCAACCGGGCTCAATTGGAAATATCATGTTACGTGTAATGTATATTATGTTAAATTATGTGTCTGTGCGGAACTTTCTATGCTTGTGCTTGAGGTCACGCGCCACCACTTTCCGATTTATGCATGAAAGTTTTGCCCCGTCAGTACAAGAAATCGAGCCGGATATACAGATATCGCTTTTGAGGCGTTCAAGCACGCCTCATCGATACAGCCGAGCGTTTAACTGATGTCATTCGTTTGCGGCGGTAACAACCAATGTCGTTCGGTGGTCCATCCGAGAAATACCTGAGCCCCCTCACTTATCTGGCGGTTGAGAGTCAACGGGAGTCCGGAAGCTGCCACGCGCAACCCCATAATTGCCGGTAGAAATCTCTCCTGGAATGCAATGGGTTGAGCCGCGAGATGAGCTTCGATGCTATCGATTGCGCAACGCCTCTCGGCGTCATCCAGCATGGATAAAAAAAACACCATCTGGCGCCAGGCATAAGCGGTATTTTTGAGCATCACCAAGCTTGAGTGATAGAACTTGATTTTCATCTGCTGCCGCATGCATATCCATTGGAAGCACTCCTGAGCAAGTGAACCCAAGCGATGATGTAGCAGCGCTTTCAAACCGAGATCACCAAATAGAAGCGAAAGGTTTTGCGTCGTCAAAATCTGTTGTTGCTCGATGATTCTGCCGTTGGTTGCTGAATGCCATCCATCCAAGGGTGCATTAGCCCGCTGTGCGCACAGGTTCGCCAATGCGTCACTGGTATCCAAGTCACGCTGAAAATAGTTTCTGCTCTTTGATTTCGGCTTATCGGGAAGGATCGCCAGTTGGTTCGTGTCGATGTCGTAATAATGGGCGTAAAGGGTGCCATCTATCAACGAGGCCGCTCGCCTGGCTGTTTCCACGAATTTATTCGAAAAGGTTCCCATGAAAATGTCCGCCGCGACCTCCTCCACAAAAGGAAGATCCAGCTTCGCCGTGACAGCAAGCGAACCAAACTCCTGAAGTAGCTTGTTCGGAAGGATTGCCTGAGGGAAAGCAGCGAGGGTTGTTGCCGAGGACTCGATCAAGGCTTGTCTGGCTCCCTCAACGGCGACAGTGTGTGCCTCTCGTTCACCTTCAACGGCCGCCACCCAAGGCAACTCACTGATTTTGACTTGGCTCTGTAGGTTGAGCAGCAGCAATGAACGGCGTCGCCGAAAAGCACGATACGTTGCGATAGACAACGTGCGCAGTGTAGTATCGCGAAATCCAGCACTGCAGATTTCGGCCGTCATCGCTGGCAGTACTCGCGCCACGGTATCCCCAGATGTGATCAATCCCTTGTCAATCAACTGACTGATGGTTCCCGTTCGACAGCGCTCGAGGCGTCGGCGAACTGCTGGTGGAATGGCGACACCTGCTTTCAGCGAGTATGCCTTCGCCTCCTCACTGGTAATCGGCTCCAACAGGGACGAAAAATCAGAGATGCCTTCCGAGCTCGTATAGCTGTTCAGACGCTCAGAAACCGCCTTGGCGATCAGATGATGCTCGGGTGCGTCCACCTGATGGCGCTGTATGGCTCGGCTTTGTAGATGATCTTCGGATTCGGGATGACCATGTTTGCACACGAAATCATTGACGATCCGCCGAATACGTCCGACTTGACGCCCTGTCAGCGAGGCTGGGTCACGGGAGCAGAGCCTTAGCAACGTGTACAACTCCCCTACCCGGCCCATGAAAGGTTCAACGTTGAGGATGTCATTGCTACCGGTGGCATCGAACTGACTACTTAACTCATTCGCATGCTCAAGCCAGCCTTCAGGATATTGCCGACAAGGCCAATCATCCTGGTACGTTAAGAGGAAGAGCGAGATAGCTGCATCGTAGAAAGGCAACCGAGTCACGACCACATGTTTTTGCACTGCCAGACGCTGCTGCGCAGGGAGTTTTGAAAGCAGCTTTTTGATATCGCCGACATCGAAGATCTGCACTTCCACCGCAGCGAGTGGTAGCCCGTCTGAAGCCATTGGAAAGAAACGCAGTTGCTCAAAAAAAGTTGCGATCGACTCAATCAGTCTGCGTGCTTCCTCCGTGCGCTGCTGTCCCAATAGCCAAGCCACGTACAGTAGCGCTGCCTCTTCTGGTACATCGATCCGATAGTCGCTGTTCACCAGTTGCTTTTGCAGTGCTTCGATCCCCTCATCCGTAAGGTGCCAGGTGTTGAGATCAAGTCGTTCAAAACCAGGGCGGATGCCTGGGATTGAGGCGGCCAGCCGCCGCTCGTACTCGGTCAGTGCACCACCGGCCAGATACTGTCCAGTGGCCAAACCACCCGTGACTACCTCCAGTGTGACCCATTCAGGCACATCCACGAGTGGTATACGCGAGCCATACAACGCGGTGCCCTGCACCATGTGTTCGACCACCTGCTGCCAGCGCTCAATCCGTTCGCGCGCTTTCTCAGTGTCTAGACCCGATGCGGTCAATGCTCGAGATAACTGAAAGACCGCATAACCGGCGTTTATGCCGGCCATTGCATCCGATTCCCTATCGTGCCTGGACATATGTCCTTCTGACCCTGCGATGTAGTGGGTCCGGGGGCTGGATTCGAACCAGCGCCCACCCGGTTAAGAGCCGAGTGTTCTACCGCTGAACTACCCCGGAACAGAGCGCACATTGTCTACTCGCAACGAACGAATGTGAAGATTGAAAACGTTGCCGTTCGTGACGCATATAGAGATTACTTCCCTTCGAAAATATTGGCGTAACTTCCTCCCTCCCCCCGCTGCAATGCCACAGGCAACTGGATTTGTGCAGATAACCGCTGTTTGCACCGCTGCGGTCTGAACAGTCGGTCATGAACAAGTTTTGGAGAGCACGCGTTGTTTTTCTAATCCAAACCCTTAATTTAAAAAGACTTATTGGAGCCATGAACATCTGACATCGCCCACTTGTTAAATGATGTATCTGAATAGAACATCGATGTTGTTCATTTTCACGATTCTGTGTCGGTTTTTTCACGTTAGCTTATGGTACTGCCAGCGTTACCTTGCTTGGATCGCCCACAGCTGGCCTCCAGCGCAAGCCAGTGAGTCTTATTACTTTGAGACCATACATATCTCGAGCGTCTTCTCAATTGGTGCTTCTCCGAAGGCTTGTCGCTATTGAGTCTGCGCGCTTGGGATCTACACCGTTATGGGGAGTTCTTTAGCGCTCCTAGCGCTTTTGCGCTTGCAGTAAGTGTCCGAACCCCAGTTTCAGTTCACTCGGTTGCGCCCGCTACGCTTGGCTCGATAGAGCGCATCATCAGCACGAGTTAAAAGGCTTTCCACATCGTCACCAGCTTTGGCGAGGGCGACACCAAAGGACGCAGTTACAGTGTCGAGCACCTTATCCGTGCCACGAGCCTTAATCCGCAGCGACTGAATTTTTAGGCGCAATTGCTCTGCAAATGTGTGAGCACTGGCGAGCTCAAAACATTCCTGCAGGACTACGCAGAACTCTTCACCACCATAGCGTGCCACCCGGGCCTGAGGTGGGAGCGAGTTCCGTAACACCTGACCAACATGCACAAGTACCCGGTCGCCCAAAGGGTGACCATACTGGTCATTGAACTGCTTGAAATGATCGATATCCAGCATGATCAACGCCACCCCTTGAGGTGCGTCTTTCAGCAATTGCTCCAACAGACGAGTGAAAGTGGATCGGTTCAACACCTTAGTCAGGCCATCCAGCGTCGCGTCCAATTGCGCTAGCTCCAGTTTTTCTCTTAGGCTCTTTATCTCCTTTTGTGCAGAGTGCAATTGAGAAAGAAATAGCGCTTGCTGATCCTGCATGAGCTGGGTGCTTTGTTGCAGTTCGTTGAGTATGGCCGGTAACCTCTTGTCAACCGGCTCTTCGAGCATTTCCAGGCAATGCCAAAGACTGGTTTGAAAGTTGACGCTGCCATTCATGCTACGCGAGACATCGCGCTCCATATTGTCGACCAGTTTGATCGCTTGTTGTTGCCCTGCCCGCGCCTCCTCCAATTCGTCACGAATGATGTAGTCGCGAAAAAGCTTCGTAGCGGATTCTGCAGGGAAACAGTCGAAGTCTTTGACCATCCTGTCCAGATGGCGATTAAGCTCTGGCTCCTGACCTTTGCTGTAGGTGTACCAGAGAGCATAGTGGACGGGATTTGGTGGAATGTTGTGACGCACCATTAGTGGTACGGCCTGCTTCAGCAGAGCCGCCGCCTCGCGGGAGTCCTCTGGATACAGCGCTAGGGCAGTCGCACGCGTCTCTGATTGGCTCATAACGTCACTATGGTTGGTTTTATTGGCATATATGAAGTCGGGCGCAGCATATCCTTACGCACACCAAGAGGCCATATACAATGTATGCCTACTTCCTGTTGGATTAGCTATAGACCGAACATCACATTGCAATTCTTATGCGTTCAAACCGATCCAGACATAGATACCCACGTAGACGCCAACACCAATGATCAGCGCGTTGGAAATCGAAAAGGGATCGTAGCTTCGTACTCCCCCGCTGCCTGCGTTCTTGTTGATTACGGAATCAGGCATAGAGGCTATGCGTCGACACGCCGAGACGTGCCGCTACATCAGCAACGGTTACTTGATTGACCGCTTGGATTTTGAGTTCTTCGGGGTAACGCGGGTTGCTCATGGCACCTCCTAATTGGCCTCAATTTAAGGCAAAGAGGTGTCTACGAAACCCGGGGCGATTCAGTGTGTGGTTTTTTGTAGACCTTCACTTGGCGTGGCTTACGGGTGCCAACACTTTAGGGTTATAGCCGAGTAAAACGCTCCATGCTTACCACCGAACACTGAGCATTCAAGTTCGATGGTAAAACACCCTGTAGAACGTAACTCTATCTCCCACCCTCGACTAACTCGCTCGGGCACGGTTGCTACCTGCGAACAGATCCTGACTCAAGTCACCTTGACAGCCGCATTCAACATCAACACCACAATCAAACCGACCACGGCTACGATGGATTGAACCACTGAAATGGTCTTGGTGGCTTCGCCCATAGTCATGCCGAAGGATTCCTTCACCATCCAGAAGCCCGCATGGTTCGCGTAGTTGAAGAACAGCGAGCCGCAGCCTATGGACAAGGCAAGCAGAGGCAGGTTGAGGCTGGGATCAGCACCTGCAAGCGGCGCCAGCAAGCCAGCAGCACCAACGATACCTACGGTGGCAGAACCGGTAGATACCGAGAGCAACATCGCGATCAACCAACCCAAGATCAGCGGAGGGAACGCAGACTGCTGAGTCAGGTGCACAATGGCATCGCCCACCTTGGCGCTGGTCAGCAGCTCCTGAAAGGCACCACCGCCGGCGATGATCATGATGATTGAGGCGATTGGCTTGAGGCTCTTGCCCAGGGAGTCGCGCAATTGCCCCGCATCGCCGCCCCGTGCGAGTACCAGACTTGCCCCTGCGAACAGCACGCCCAGGAGCATGGCTATCAGGGGATTGCCCAGGAAACTAGCTATTTTCAGGATCGCATTGTCCTTGGGTAATACCATCTCAGCGACGGCATGAATCAGCATCAGGATCGCCGGTAGCAAGGCTGCCAGCACGCCAAGGCATATGCTGGTGCTTGGTTGATCGTCGGCTTTTTCAGCCAGGGTGAACTGATCCAGCAAAACCTGATCGGGCCGAGTGCTCATGCGCGGCGAAATGAATGCGCCATAAAGCGGGCCGCCTAAAATCATTGCAGGAATAGCCGCAAGGAAGCCATAGAGCATTGTGGGCCCAACCGAGGTTTTGAGCGCGGCGATGGCCGTCAAGGGGCCAGGGTGTGGCGGTACCATCCCGTGCATGGCTGCGAGTGCCGCAATCACCGGAACACCCACATACACATACGCTGAACCTTTGAAGCGAGCCTGGCTTTCCAGCTTTCGCGCCACGCTGAATATCAGCGGCAGCATGATGACCAAGCCCACTTCGAAAAACATGGGAATGCCAATTACAAATGCCACCATCATCATGGCCCAAGGAATCATCCGATCCGATGTTCGCTTGAGGATGACCTCGGCGATCTGCTCTGTGACGCCTGCGTCAGCAAGAATTTTGCCTAGCATCGCTCCAAGCGCGATTACGACCCCTACTGCCCCCAGTGTCTTTCCGGCGCCGGTGATCAAGTGGGAGACGATGGTTTCTGGCTCCATACTGGTTGCAAAGCCAACGCCAACGGAAACTACTAGCAGGGCCAGGAGCGGGTGCATTTTGAGACGCGACACGATGAGCGCCACCAGCACCAGGACGCTCACCAATGCGGTCAGTAAGAGGTCTACATCTAAGGGAGTCATGAAAGGATCTCGGTTGGGCTGGCGCTCAAGCTGCACTCAGATTTGAAAGAGAAGTTTGAAACCGTAACGCCTGTCGGCGCACGCGATAAACCAAACATCGTTTGGGTGCTTTTAACTTCGGCATTGGATGACGTGTTCATGGAAACCACTCTCTTGTAATTGGAATAGCTGCTATTACGCAGAACTTCTCGATGCGGCACGAGAGGTTTGACTGCAACGTCGCACTTCGAACGCTCTGTATGTATTCGTTTAAATGGGTGAGATGAATGGTCATCTGCAAATGCAGGCGTAAGTTTCAGCTTTCGCCTTTTGCAAAACCGAATAACCTTCGAGGGGCTTGCACCAGCAACGAATAGCTAACCTGCGTCGAACACTCCAGGGCTTGCAACTGATCGACTACGGTGCTGAAACCGATGCTTTGCTCATGCTGCGTATGCGGCCAGTCGCTGCCCCACACCAACTGGCGAAGGCCGAAACTTTGTTCCAGCAGCGGTAATGCCATTCGAGCGAAATTGATGTTCTGTTGAGGCGTACCTCCCAAACGATAGATTCCCGATACCTTCATCCAGATCGAACCTTTCGATCCCAACTCCAGTAACTCGCAAAACCCGGGCTGATCGACGCCCGAATTGGCATCCGGCCGACCAAAGTGATCAATCACCAACTTCAAACCGAACGGCGTCAATTGATGGATCAGTCCCGGCAGATCCTTTACCTCCCGATGCAACTCGACATGCCAGTCAAGATCAGCAATGTGGCTGAAAAACTCTCTCCAGGCACTGTTACGAAAATCAGGTAACGCCTTACCCATCAGGTTCAAGCGAACCCCGACCACGCCCATCTGATCCATGTCATTCAACATGGCTCGACTGACGCCTGGCTCCAGCACAACCACGCCTCGCAACTGCTGCGGCGCTTGCTTCAACGCCGCCAGCAGGTAGCTGTTGTCGGTGCCGAGAAAGCTCGGTTGCACCAATACGCCATGACTCAGACCATGAGCGTGCAAGTGCGTCAGATACTGCTCAAGCGTGGCGTCGTAATCAGGGGTATAGCGCCGTGCACCGACCAGACATAGATCACGGCTAAACACATGAGCATGGGAGTCGATGCCGGTGATCGGCGTAGAACAGGTGTCAGTCATAGCGTTCATCTATAGAAGGTAAAGGGCATCAGGCCCGTGCACTCTCGTTGCCGTTGACCGTTGCTGGCACCGATGCACTCGAAGCTTCGAGGCTGCGTCCACGGGTTTCCGGCAGACAAAGTGCCGCGATCACCGCCACGCCATAGGCAATCCCGGCGTCGATACCAATCGCAGACCCAAGCGACATGGAGTCGCTCATGTGACCGACCAGGAACGGGAACACCGCGGAAAGCACTCGGCCAAAGTTGTAGCAGAAGCCCACACCGGCACCGCGTACATCCGCCGGGTACAGCTCGTTGAACAGTGCGCCAAGGCTCGCGGGAATACCGGCCGCGAAAAAGCCGAGCGGGAACCCCAGGAACAGCATCTGGGTATTGGTTAGCGGTAGGAACACATAACTCTGCACAGTGACGACACAGCAAAGCGCAAACAGCACGATGTTTTTGCGTCGGCCAATACGGTCAATCAAAAAACCGCTGACTACACACCCACACCAGAACGCGAAGATGATCACCGCCAGGTAGCCGCCCGAGTTCAGCACGGACAAGTTGCGCTCGGTCTTGAGGAACGTCGGCAGCCAGGTCATCACCGCGTGATAACCACCGTGTGCACCGAGCCCCAACAGACCACCGAACAGCGTTACGCGGATCAACTCGGGGCGGAAGATGCCTGCCAAGGATTTGAAGAAACTTTGCGGGATGGCGTTTTCTTTTTGCAGACGCTGGAAGCTGTCCGGTTCCTCGACGTTGCGACGAACCCAGATAATCAGGAACGACGGTAGCAGCCCGACCAGGAACATCACGCGCCACGCCATGTCCTGGGGCACGAAGGTGTAAATCAGCGTAAACACCCCGACCGCCAGCCCCCAACCCACGGCCCAAGCGCTTTGGACAGTGCCCATCACTTTGCCGCGATACTGCGGATTGATGGTTTCGGCCATCAAGACCGCACCGGCTGCCCACTCGCCGCCGATACCAAAACCCTGGAGCGCCTTGACGATCAAGAGCTGGTTAAAGCCGGTGACAAACGCGGAGAGAAAGGTAAAAAAGGAGAACCACAAAATCATCCACTGCAGCGTACGCACCCGGCCGTAGCGGTCGGACAACGTCCCCCCTACCCAGCCACCGATAGCTGAAGTGACCAGAGTCACTCCGCTGATCAGCCCCGCGTCTCCCTTGGTCAGAGCAAAGGCGGCGATCAACGCTGGAATCGCCAGGCCAAACATTTGTACTTCCAGTGCGTCGAGCGACCATCCGCCGAAGCAGGCCCAAAACGTTTTGCGCTCCCGAGGAGTGATTTGGCGATACCAGCTGAACATGATTCTTATCCTTATAAGTGGAACGGGAGGCAGCCGAGAACAAACCGCGCCGCTACGGGCCAGTCGTGGTAATCAAAACAATGAAATCAGCAACGACCGAGTCGTCGCTGAGCGATCCGCTATCCAGGCAAGGGCTTAGCGGATGTCCACGCTGTAGCGGAAATGCTCGGCATGTCCGCGAGAGCGTCGCCACTCCAGCGGAGTTCCGGCGTAATCACGCGCCAGGCGCTCAATTACTACTACAGGGCTGTTGATCGGGACTTGCAGCAATCGCGCGTGCACCTCATTCACCGATTCGGCGGTGAGCGTTTCTTCGGCAGACGCGACGACCTGGCCGCAAACTTCTTCGTAGATCGGATAAAGCAGTGGCCCTTTGCGGCTCAGGTCGATCTCCAGCAGCGGCTGGAAGCGGTTGCGCGGCAGCCAGATTTCTTCAGCAAGTACCGGCTTAACATCCAGCAGACGTACGCGAACAATGCGGATCACTGGTGCGTCGGCAGGCAAGCCTAACGCCTGGGCCACCGCCGAGGGCGCAGCGACCGGCTCGATCGACAGGATACGACTCTCCGGCACCTGGCGTTCGCCGGCAGCGGTCTGAAAACGGAAGAAGCGAAACAGCGAAGATTGAAACTGCGGCCGGCGAATGAAAGTGCCTCGGCCTTGCTGACGTTCCAGGATGCCCTCACTGACCAGCGCGTCGACCGCTTTGCGCACAGTGCCAGTGGACAGTTGGTATTCCGCGGAAAGCGTGGCTTCGGTGGGAATGGCTTCTCCCGGACGCCAGCGATTGTTGGCGATTTGCTCTGCCAAGTGGTCACGCAGGCGTTGGTAAAGCGGCAGGCGAACATCACTGGAGAGAGCATTCATAGACTTTATTCACCTTGTTATCTATTCATCTATATGAATCTTGTGGCGAGTATTTCCTCAGACGACTTGGCTGTCAAGAAGAGGCACGGCCTCTTGCTGACGAATGGTGAACCATCGCCCGGTAAGCCTACGTCAAGCCAGCTCTGTGATTCGCAATGTCGACTGTCCCAATCCCTTCAAAACCAAGCAGATTTTCCTGCGGTGAAATGCCATTAATTTCAGGCTTCTCTAATTAGAAACTCCAAGTGAAAGCTCGTACCGGCTTCAGTGCTATCAACGGATACGCTACCGCCATGCAGTAGCATAATTGAGCGGACAATAGCCAATCCCAAACCACCAGAGTCATCGGGCTGATTACGTGATGGGTCGCACCGGTAAAAGCGCTCAAACAATCTCGGCAGATGCTCTGCAGCAATTGGCTCGCACTGGTTGCGCACGGTGATTTCGAATCTGTCCTTCGAAATCTTGCTGGTGACCGTCACTGCAGACGCGGAATTGCCATAGCGCAGTGCATTCGCCAGCAGGTTAGCCAATGCTCGACGAATCAAGGCTGGATCACCCAGCAACTGACCTTGTGCCTGGTTTATCAGTTGCACATTTCGCTCTTGCGCCACCCCTTCGAAATACTCACATAGTTGCTCAATCAGATCGTGCAGGTTGATTGGCTCAAATTCCACGCGAGCGTTGGGTTGCTCGGTGCGAGCGAGAAACAACATGCTGTCTATCATTCGCGCCAACCTTTCATACTCTTCCTGATTGGAAACCAGCAAGTTCTGATAGTCCTCGATAGAGCGACTGCGCCTCAGGGTTTGCTGGGTATGTCCCATCAGGTTGCCGAGTGGGGTTCGCATCTCATGGGCGAGGTCTTCCGAGAAACGTGAAAGCTGGGCGAATCCGTCTTCAAGGCGTGCCAGCATCTGGTTGAGCGCACTACAGAGCAATTTCAGCTCATTCAGTTCATTGAATTCATCCAGCCGTAAATGCAGATTCTGCACATCAATCCCGGCAGCGCGCTTGGCCAACAGGCGCACGGGGCGCAAGCCTCGCTGACTCACCCACCAGCCTAATGCGAAAGCCAGCAGCGCGCCGACCGACATGGCCAGCCAGAGTTTGAGGCGGTAAGCCCCCATCATCTGGTCGCGCTCGCCCAATAACTTGCCGGCGATCAGGGTCAAGCGTCGATCACCCTGCACAACATTCCGCCAGGCGAGCCGCACTGACTCCGAAGGGTGACCATCACCGAGGCGAGGCTCTGGTGCAGCCGGCAAATTTGGCAAGGTCATATGCACTGGGTTGATTTCGATCAGCACCTTACGGTTGTCATCGACGATCCATAGCAGATTGTCGCGATTGCCCAGCATGTTTTCGTAAAGCTTGGGCCGACCTTGCAATTGCTCGATGCTATCGCTATCGCTGATCAACGCCTGCATTCGTTCCAGGCGCCCCAGCAATGCCTGGTCATCGCGCCAGGCAATCTCCCGCTGTAGCGATTGATAAAGGTAAAAACCAATGGAGCCCAATAACACTAAGCTGACCAGTGCGAACATGATGGCCAGGCGCAGGCTCAGGGTGCGCGGAAATAGTTTCAGGATTGCACCTCGAGCATGTAACCGATGCCACGCACTGTGTGAATCAACTTCAGCGCGTAAGGATCGTCAACCTTGGCCCGCAGTCGACGGATAGCGACATCCACCACATTGGTGTCACTGTCGAAGTTCATCTGCCAGATCTGGGAGGCAATCAACGAACGCGATAACACCTCCCCTTCACGACTGAGCAGCAGATGCAGTAACGCGAACTCCTTGTTGGTCAAGGTAAGGCGCTCGCCATTGCGCGTTACCTTGCGTCGCAGCAAATCCAGGCTCAGGTCACCAGCGACAAAATGCTCAACCTCGCGAGGCGGGCCACGGCGCAGCAAAGTGCGAACGCGTGCCAGCAACTCGGCATAGGAAAAGGGTTTCACCAGATAATCATCGGCCCCCAACTCCAGTCCTTTGACCCGATCATCCACCGAATCGCGTGCGGACAGGAACAGCACTGGGGTTTGCCACTTACGCCGGATGATTTGCAGCAATTGCCAGCCGTCCAACCCAGGCAGCATGACATCCAGAATGATCAGGTCGAACTCACTCTCCTGTGCCAAATGCTGGCCATCCAGCCCGTCAAGGGCGATCTCCACCACATAACCCGATTCAGTCAGGGCTTTGCGCAGGTAATCCGCC
The DNA here is from genome assembly GCF_030209165.1 of Pseudomonas sp. fls2-241-R2A-110. Classification (NCBI taxonomy): domain Bacteria; kingdom Pseudomonadati; phylum Pseudomonadota; class Gammaproteobacteria; order Pseudomonadales; family Pseudomonadaceae; genus Pseudomonas; species Pseudomonas sp. fls2-241-R2A-110. Next base: position 51,515 of record NZ_JARVSN010000029.1, read on the forward strand.
ATTTTCGTTTCATCTTCAACCACCAGGATACGCATTCTTTCCTCCACGACTGGAGCACAGGCTAGCCCGCTTCGCTGATTTCTCACATTACATATTGGTAATCAGGCGGCAATCATCCTGACGGGGTGGGCTGGTCATGATGTCTGGCAATGACTCATACAGACTCAACTCACCAAGGAAACAGCATGCGTACAAGCCTATCGACTTCATTGCTGATGACACTCGCAATGAGTTCTGCGTTCGCCGTTGCAGGCCCGGATCAAGTTGCTCAGCGCAAGGACGTGTCACTTGCAATGGCCAACGATTTGCTGACTGCCGCGCTGACAGCCTGCCACGCCGATGGCCGCACAGCCGTTGCCGCAGTGGTTGACCGTGGCGGCAATCTGGTTGCCGTGCAACGCGATGACAATGTCGGCCCGCACAACACGTTAGCCGCGCAACGCAAAGCCTATACCGCCCTGTCGACGAAGACTTCGACGCGACTCTTGGCGGAGCGTGCGCGCAGTACTCCCGATGCTGAGAACCTCAATACCGTTGCGGAATTGTTGCTGCTGGGTGGAGGCGTGCCATTGAAGTTCGATGACCAGATCATCGGCGCCATCGGTGTGGCCGGTGCGGGTGGCGCTGCAAACGATGAAGGTTGTGCAGAGGTCGCCATCAACAAAGTTCTACCTGTCGTTAAAAACTAAGGACATCACCATGAATGTATTGAAAAGCTTATTCGCTGGCGCTGTATTGAGTGCCCTTTCAACTCTTGCATCAGCGGCCGCAAATCCATTGAGCGTGCATGTACTGAACTTGCAAGATGGCCTCCCCTCCCCTGGTGTCACTGTCACGTTGGAAAAACAGGATGGGAAAAACTGGGACATGCTCAACAGCGCGGCAACCAACGAGCAAGGTCGTATCCCCGGTCTGTATCCGGAAGGTCGTGGTCTGGAGAAAGGTACCTACCGTGTCACCTTCAAGACTGGTGAGTGGTTCAAGGCGCACAAAACGTCCAGTTTCTTTCCGGAGGTACCCGTCATTTTTGAGGTGGACGGTACCGTTCCTCACTATCACATCCCGCTGCTTCTCAGTCCTTACGGTTTCTCCACATACCGAGGGAATTGATGGGTAAGCAATATCAAATGGCGCCGGTGAAGGCCTGGTGGATCTGGAAAGCCTGAAAGCCAAAGCCGAGAACACCGGTAAACGCATGAAGCTGGGCGAGATCGGCGTGTTGTTTCCGCGGCCGCATGCGGCTCGCTCAGCACTGCGCGCAAGCCCCCTATTACTTAGGCTTGCTATGCCCAGTCGCTGGAAATACAGATGTGCATTCATCTGCTGCGCCAGTATGTACGGTGTGACCTCAGAGATAGCGATCAAGCGTCTCGCCTGACAAACCTCCAACGCGACCCGCTTCAGCAATACATCAATTCACGCCTGTCCTGCCCGATTTCGCTCAAGGACATTGCCGCCACCGTTGACCTGAGCCCGTCGTATTTTGTACGGGTGTTCGTGGAGCAAACTGGCGCTAGCCCACTCCCCAATACCGAACATCGTTCGCTATGACCTCATGTCCGGAAAAAAGCCCGGGCAGCTCTGCCTTGAGAAAGTCCACCCATGTCCTCACCTTGGCATCCAGAAAACGCTTGGAAGGATAGAGTGCATAGACGTTGCGCTCCCTGAGCCGGTGATCGCCCAGCAGGCGCAGCAACGTGCCCTCGCGCAGCGACCGGGTTGCGGTGTAGAACGGCAGCAGGCTGATGCCCATCCCGGCCTCCGACGCATTGACCATCGCCTCCGGAACGTTACTCTGGAAGGTCTTGCCGGGCACCACTGAATGCTCGCCCTGCTCGTTACGAAAGACCCATTCATCGCCGTACAACGGGTCGAGCATGCGCAGGCAGCTATGTTCATTCAGTTGTTCGGGATGGGTGGGCAGACCCCGACGCGCAATGTACGCAGGCGATGCGCAAGGCATGCTGAAGATGCGCCCTACCGCTTGGGCAACCAATTGTGAATCTGCCAATTCCTGGGCAATGCAAATGACCACGTCGTGCCCGTCTTCAAGGGGGTCGGGGTTGCGTTGCGACAAGGTCAGCTCAACCACAACGTCCGGATAGAGCTCGCAGTAGCGGGCAATGAGCGGCGTCATCAGTACCCCCAGCCCGGTCAAACAGTGCAGGCGCAACCGGCCATTGGGCTCCAGGTGAGCTCCACGCGCTTCTGCGGTAGCCTCGGCCATGTCGTCCAGTATTTGCCGCGCCCGCAACAGGAAACGTTCGCCAGCTTCGGTCAGGCTCAAACGTCGGGTGGTGCGCTGCAGCAGACGTGCCTGCACGTGCTGCTCAAGATCGGCCACCAGCCGAGACACTTGCGCCGTGGAAAAGTCCAGCGCCTGTGCGGCGGTGGTAAAGCTGCCTGCGTCGGCTACACGCACAAATACCCGCAGGCTGTTAAGCAAGTCCATGAATCCTCCAACGACAACGACTGTTGCATCTGACGTAACGCTGCATCAAGCACCGCCCTCTTTATCCCTATCTGTAGAAGAATAGAATTGACTCATCGAAACACGACGGAGAAAAAACCATGAAGACCTTGTTGAGCGTACTGTTGGCCCTGACCACAACCGCCGTTATGGCCGCCGAAAGCAACCCGGCCACAACACCTTCAAACCTGGATATCGCGAAAGTCATCTCGGTAACTGATACCTCGACCGCCTGCGAAGTTGTCCCGGCGACCATGGTTTACATCGACCATCAAGGTGAAACCCACAAGTTTTCCTACCAGGTGATGGGCAGTTGCTCGGGCGTTTGAGAGACAGCAAAAACACCTTTTTCAAACCGCTATCCGGGTTGCCTCAAGTGCCAACTCGTGCAAACTGGCCAAACGCTGCATGACGCGTTCAACCACTTCCAGTCTGGCGACCGCGCCACTGCGTAACTCCCCCATCGACTGCAACGCGACCTCGGTCTTGTCCAGGCCTGAACGCGTCGAAACGGTAAGCTGTTCAAGGCCCTGACGGGCATCCTGTGCTGTCTTCTCCAGGCCTGTGGCGATCTGCCGGATCTGCGCACTGGAGTCCGCTGCCTGGCGCGACAGATTGCGCACCTCGTCCGCCACTACAGCAAAACCTCGGCCATGATCACCGGCCCGCGCGGCCTCGATCGCGGCATTGAGCGCCAGCAGGTTGGTCTGCCGGGCGATGTCCTGAATGCTGCCCACAATCGCACCGATGCGAACCGACTGGCTGCCCAGCTCATCGAACACCTGATCCAGACGCTGCAGGTACTGATCAAGATCCCCCAGCACGGCAGCCGAAGACTGCATGCTCGCAGCACTTGCCTGTACCCGTTCGCCCGCGCCACGCGCCAACTGGTTGGCAAAGCGCATGTCCTCTTCAGTTTGCTGCACCACTTCAGTCAGGTGTTCAAGTGCCACCTTTACTTCAGCGCCCGGCCAAGCGGGCTCGACCACGGGCAATGACGGTAGCGGGACCGGCGCACCGGACACCACGAGATCCGGCTCCCGCTCCACGAGCACTTCAATCACCCGCACTGGCTGACGGTGAAAAAGCACCGCTGCCGCCAGCAGCAACAGGTTGATGATGCCGGCATACATCAGGTGCATGCCGTTACCGGCAGCGAGCAGCACCACAGCGCTGCCAGCTGCAAACAGGGTCAATCGCGCCCAGACTTTATTGCTCATGCTCGCCTCCAGGTCTTTCACAGCAACGTCCAGGTGTAACTCAGGATCAGCCGGTTCTCATCGATATCGGTGCGGTAATTGGAGCGCGCCATGGCATTGCGAACCCGAACGCCAAGCCCTGCGAAGGTGCCGCTCTGCACGACGTAACCGAGGTCAAGGTCGCGCTCGCGGTCCTTGCCTTCAAAGCCCTTGCCGGTGTCTACGTTGTTGCCGGTGATGTAGCGCACGGTACTGGTCAGGCCCGGGACGCCGAGGGCGGCGAAGTCAAAGTCGTAACGCGCCTGCCACGAGCGCTCATCGGTGGAGGCGAACTCATAGGTTGGCACTTCGTTGCCCAGCGGCGAGATGTTGGCAAATACCCGAGGAAACGCGCTTTCACCGTACATGCCCTGGTAGCCGACGTAGAAGGTATGGCCGCCGTACTTGGCCGACAACAGGGAGAAGAACGCCTGGTTGTCGATATTGCCCAACAGCTTCTTGCCATCCTCCCTGGCATCGAAATAGCCGAGGTTGGCGCCCAGGGTCCAACTGCCCAGGGGGTGGCTGTGTTTCAGGCCAAGGAAGCCTTGCTGGTAGATGTCTTCCAGTTGCCCGTACCAGGCGCTGATGCTGGTGTGTTTGTCGTTGAAGGCGTAATCGCCGCCACCATAGTTGAAGGCGTCACTGCTGGCCTGACGCTGAGGCAAGTAGCCGAGCATCGCCTGCATCTTCTCGTCGCCGGCCTCGTTGCGCAGGTGAGTGGAGCTCAGATGACCGCCTTGTAACGTAAGGCCATTGATCTCACCGGATGTGATGCTCGCCCCCTGGTAGCTGGGCGGCAGCAGGCGGATGTCACTGAAATACAGCACTGGCAAGTTGGGTTGGAGCTCGCCAACGCGCAGTTCGGTCTTCGAGTAACGCAGCTTCAGCGTGCCTTCCAGACGGCTGTAGTCATCGGCCGCGCGGCCATCGCTGTGCACCGGCAACAGGCCGGTGTTGACCCGGTCCGGACTGCTGTCGAGCTTGAGCCCGAGAAGGCCGATGACATCGACGCCAACACCGATCGGTCCTTGGGTGTAGCCGGACTTGGCATTGAGGATAAAACCCTGGGCCCATTCCTCCGCCTTCGACTGCCGGTTGGCGCCGACAATGTCCGAGTAGTCCCGACTGAAGTAGTAATTGCGTGCCTGCAAGGTGGCGGTGGCACCCTCGATAAATCCGCCCTCGGCGGCCATCAGTTGGCTTGAACACCCCAAGGCGACAGCCGTGGACAATAACGTACGAGTTGTATGAATGGTTTGCTTCATCGGTGTGCTCTTATTGTTGTTATGAATAGGTAAGGCGTGGCGAATACAAATCAGCGCGCCACCTCGCTGGTGCTGCTGGAGGATGCAAGGGGGGAGCGCCGCGTACTCGACAGCAGGTGCGCGGCCATGCCGAAAATCAGCCCCCAGAACGCGGCGGACAAACCAAACAGCGACATGCCCGAGGCGGTAGTCAGGAACGTCACCAGCGCCGCTTCGCGGTCATTGGGTACGGCCATGGCATTGGTCAGGGCTCCGGCAATTGCAGCGAACAGAGCCAGGCCCGCCAGGGCGGCGATCAGTTCTTTGGGGAAGGCGGCAAACAACGACACGAGAGTCGCACCAAAGATGCCCAAGACCAGGTAACAAAGGCCGCCGACCACACCGGCGACATAGCGTTTGCCCGGGTCTTCATGGGCCTCGCGGCCAGTGCAGATGGCGGCAGTGATCGCCGCCAGGTTGAGGCCGTGGCAGCCAAACGGCGCCAATAGCGCCGTGCCCAGCGCGCTGCTGGCGATGATAGGGCTGGCCGGCGTGGCGTAACCCGAGGCGCGCAACACCGCCATACCCGGAACAAACTGCCCGGTCAGGGCCACCATCACCAGTGGCAAGGCAACGTTCAAGGTTGCACCAAGGCTGAATTGCGGGCTGACCCAAACCGGCGTTGCCAAGCCAATTACCAGCGCTTCGCGGTGCAATTGGCCGGTCAACATGGCGATGACACAGCCCACCACCAGTACCGCCATCACCGCGTAACGCGGCATCAGCCGTTTGCACACCAGGTAGGTGGCGAACATTGCCAGCACCAACCCGGGTTTGCCTTGCAATGACACGAACAGCCCAGTGCCAAAACGCAACAGAATCCCCGCTAGCATTGCCGCCGCGATGGCCCCGGGCAGCTTGCTGATAACACGGTCGAAGGCGCCCGAGATGCCGACCAGGAAGATAATCACACTGCTCAACAGATAGGCGCCGACAGCCTCGTTCATCGAGATGCCCGGCAGCAACGCCACCAGCAGCGCCGAGCCGGGTGCCGACCATGCAATGATGATCGGCACGCGGTAACGCAGGCTCAGGCCGATACCCAGCAGCGCACTGCCAATGGAGATCGCCCAGACCCAGGACGACAGCAGTTCGCGAGACAGATGCGCGGCGTCCGCCGCCTGGAAAATAATCACCAAGGGCCCAGCATAGGAGATTATCGTGGCAATAAAGCCTGCAACCGCAGCAGACAGCGAAAAGTCGCGCATCAAGTCTTTCATCAAACAGCTCCTTGCAGACTCAGGCCTTGGCCGCCGACAGCGGCGCGGTAACGCTGGCGGCGTTTCGCTCACTGCTGATGGCATAGAAGGTCATGGCGAGGGCGGCTACCGCACCCGGCAGAGCGAATGCCATGAAGTTGAGTTGCAACGGCAAACTGATTCCCAGCAACGCGCCGCCCAACAACGGGCCGACAATCGCACCGTTACGACCGATCCCCGACGCCCAGCCAAGCCCCGTGGAGCGAATGGCCATGGAGTAGAACTGCGCGGCACAGGCATACAACAGGATTTGCGAACCGATGGTGGTAGCGCCAGCGATAGCGATCAGCAGGTACAACACAGGGGGCGGACTCTTGAAGCCGAGCAAGGTGATTGACACCGCGGCAATGGCGAAGAACACCGCCAGAACCCTTGGAAGGTTGAGCTTGTCGCCCAATACGCCACCGCCGACCGCACCGAAAATCGCGCCGAAGTTCAACACCAGCAAGAAGGACAGGCTTGAACCCAGGCTATAGCCGGCGTTGGCCATGAGTTTCGGCAGCCAGGAACTCAGGGCGTAGACCATCAACAAGCAGCAGAAAAACGCCAGCCAAAGCATCAGCGTGCGCAAGGCTCGGCCTTCGCGAAACAGCTGCAGTACCGGCGTGCCGGTGCCCTTCACTTCCGCCATGAGCAAGGTATCGCTGGCCTGGGCAACATAGGCCGGATCAACGCGCTGCAAGACAGCACGCGCTTGCTCGTTGCGGCCTTGGCGCAGCATGAAACCCACCGATTCTGGCAGGAAGTACATGATCAACGGCAGCAGCAATAACGGCAGCCCCGCCACATAGAACACTGCCTGCCAACCGAAGCTGGGAATAAGCACGATGCCCAGGCCCGCCGAGAGCATGCCGCCCACCGAATAACCGCTGAACATGATGGCGACCAAGGTGCTACGAATTTTCTTCGGCGCGTATTCGTTCATCAGCGCCACCACGTTGGGCATTACGCCGCCGATGCCAAGGCCAGCAATAAACCGGCAGATGCCAAAGGTCGTGGGGCTCGTGGCAAAGCCGTTGAGCACGGTGAAACCGCTGAAGAGCATCACGCAAAGGGTGATGGTTTTCTTGCGCCCGATCTTGTCGGATAGCGGGCCGAAAAACAGCGCGCCGAACATCATGCCAAACAGCGCATAACTCCCCAACGCCCCAGCTTCCAGCGGGCTCAACCCCCACTCTTTCATCAGCGTCGGCAAGACCACCCCGTAGATCACCAGGTCGTAGCCGTCGAAGATGATGATCAGGGCGCACCAGAACAACACCATCCAGTGAAAGCGGTTGAAGCGAGCGTTGTCGATAACCTCGTGCACATCGATTTTTCGCATGACATTGGTCTCTTGTTGTTTTTTTTTATTGTTCGTTCAGGCGTACCAGCGGGATGCCGCAGGCGGCACACGCAACGCTCCGCCGATGGCGGCCGCATTGTTACGTGCCATGCACAGGACTGTTACGCAGGATGCAAATGAAGGGTATTGGGACCGGCAGAATGGCAATATCCGCTTTGCGCAGATCGCTATCCGTTTTGTGCAGAAGGGGGATATCGGAGTGTTGCTTCTTACCGAGAACTGAAACTGATCGGCGTGTTCAACCACGCCAGCTCATTTTTTCGAGCCGACGCTCAGAGGCGTTTGCCCTGCCGCGAACCACTGACTTGAATTCGGCTTCGTCACGCGTCGGCTATATTCGACGCATCATTTTTACGACTAGAACATTTCATTCACGGGTCTGAAACTCATGGGGTGACTCCACCATCAATGCACCTCATCGTCGGCGTGCACGCCAACTGCACCGGACTGGCAACCCGCTACTCGCTCTGACTGCCAGTCCAGGTGTCCGCTACGTCATCTGACGGCTTGTCAGTAGTGTTGAGCTGATCAATGCCCCAGTCACCAGGCAGATGCCAATCCTCGCCGAAAAGTTCGGCCGGATGCATCGTACGGTCGGAGCCATTGCCGCAGGCCAGGGACTTCGCCGGGCAATACCGGTCGCATCCCCAACAGATCCGTTCGGGGTGCTTGGGGTTTATTGGGAAGTTCTTGGCCATGCCGATCTCCGGTCATTGGGAGGCGTTCTTCCAACCTACAGCCCTTACGCAAGGTCAGCCTTGATGCACATCAAGAATCGACGGTTGCGCTCACCTCCTCAGCAATCCTGGGACTAAGCTGACACCTCAATAGACTTGGAGACATCTCTCATGCTCAATAGAAACCCTTTCCCAAGCAGCCTATCGACGTGGGACGGTCAGGGCGCCGCAACATCCCTCGATGACGAAGCGTTTACCGCTCCGCCCGCCATGACGAACGCTGAACTGGTTCACCTGCGTGTCCGGGTGATTGCCCTGGAGAACCTGGTTATTGCCCTGCTGGCCGAAGGCACGGCACATCAGCTCGCGGTTGCTCGGGAGATGGCCACCTACATTTCCCCCAGACCCGGTTTTACCCAGCATCCGCTGACCATTCACGCAGCCGAACAGATGACCCACAGTGTCGAGCGCGCCCAGCGATTTCGCCAGCGTGACGAGCCACCGGTTTAATTGCTCGAAACTTGATAATAATCATTATTGTTTGCAGTAAAGCTTCCTAGACTCTGGCTCCTACTCGCCAATGCCCAGGAAGACATCATGCGTATCCCCTGTTCGCTGTCGCTTGCCCTGCTTTTGCTTACACCGCTGGCTCACGCCAAGGAATACCCAATCGGTGAACCACAGTTGTGCCCCGGGTTGGAAGTCGGGGCGGTGTACTTGCAGCCAATCGAGATGGAGCCTGCCGGAATGATGCGGGCCACCGCAGATTCCGATGTGCATCTGGAAGCCGACATTCGCGCCACGGCGGACAATCGACAGGGCTTTCAGGAAGGCAGTTTTGTGCCCTACCTCAGTGTCTCGTTCCAGCTGAAAAAACAGGGCAACGAGAACGAGCTCAAAGGCGATTTCCACGCCATGGTCGCCAATGACGGCCCGCACTATGGCGACAACGTAAAGCTGCTCGGTCCAGGCAAATATCAACTGACCTTCACCGTCCTGCCACCCGGCGGTCATGGATCCCTTGGCCGCCATACCGATAAGGAAACCGGCGTAGCGCCATGGTTTGAACGCTGCGAATTGCACTATGAGTTTGTCTACGCCGGTATCGGTAAAAAAGGCGGTTATTAAATGAAGCGCCTGCACATTGCCTGGCTGGTATTTGCCGGAGCAGTGTTGCCATTGACGGTTTATGCCGAGTTGCCCAGCTACGAGCTGAGCTTGCGCGATGGCCACTTCACTCCGGCCGTAATGGAGGTACCGGCCGGACAGCGCTTCAAGATCATCCTGAAAAATATCGGTCAAGGGCCAGCAGAGTTCGAGAGCACGCCATTGCGGGTTGAAAAAGTACTGTCGCCGGGAGTGACGACTTTCGTCGTCATACACCCCCTCGGGCCTGGCCACTACCCCTTCTTCGACGAGTTCAATCCGCAACTGCCCGAGGGCGGCATCCTCGCGAAATAGCCCGTTCAAACACGGAGTTCCCATGAATCAATCAATGTTCATTGTCTGGCGCGAAAGCGTCGAGGCGCTGCTGGTGATCGGCATTCTCCAGGCCTGGGTCAGCCAGCAGCCCAAGGGTGATCGACTGGCGAAATACTTGTGGGTAGGTGTGGTGCTGGGGTTGATGCTTTCGGGCCTGCTGGCAGTGTTGATTCTGTTTGCCGGTGAGGCTATGAGCGGCTCAGCCAGTGAATGGTTCCAGGCTGCACTGGCGCTAGTTGCCAGCCTGTTGATGGTGCAAATGGTCGGCTGGATGAATCGCCACGGACGCACGCTCAAACAGGATTTGCAACGCCACGCCGACAGCCATCTGGCCCGACAAGGCGGCTTGGGCCTGTTGCTGCTGGCCATGCTCGCCGTCAGCCGCGAAGGCAGTGAAACGGTGGTCTTTCTCTATGGCGCCGGGGCGCGTTTACGCGGGCCGCAACTCGGTTTGTTTACCATCGGCGGCGCAATGGGACTGGCGCTGTCGGCGCTGACCATTGCCCTGCTGCACAGCAGTCGCCGGTTCATTTCGTGGCAGCGATTCTTTGCCATCAGCGAAGCTGTTTTACTGCTACTCGGCGCGGCATTGCTGGTCAGCGGCACCGAGCGAATTGGCGGTCAATTACTCGCCATGGATTTACCGCAGGTGATGTACAGCCTCGTGGGTGATGCGCTTTGGGACAGCAGTGCCTTGCTCAGCGACAGCCATGGACTGGGTAGTTTTCTCGCAGGTTTTGCCGGCTATCGCGCGACGCCCAGCGGCTTGACGTTACTGGTGCTGGCCGGTTATTGGCTGACCGTCGGCGGTTGGCTGCATCAACGGGCTGCGGAAAAAGTCCCATGCCTGAGCTGAGTCGACACAATCGTTTACTCCAGCGACTGGGCGACGGCATGCGTCGCCATGCGCCCGTCATTCGTGCCGTGCAGTGGGCCGTTGTACTGTTCTATGCCTTGCTGTTGGTGTTACCGGCGCTGTTGCCGCTGCCGGACAGCCAGGCACGGATGCTCGATAACCTGACCATGCTCGCGCAGTTTTTGTTCTGGGGAATCTGGTGGCCGTTCGTGCTGCTGTCGATGGTGATGTTCGGCCGCCTCTGGTGTGGCGTACTGTGCCCGGAAGGTTCGCTCAGCGAATGGGCCAGCCATTATGGCCGAGGCATGGGTGTGCCGCGCTGGCTGCGCTGGGGCGGCTGGCCGACGTTGGCGTTCTGCCTGACGACCCTCTACGGCCAGTTGATCAGCGTCTACGACTACGCCCAGGCGGCGCTGCTGATTCTGGGCGGCTCGACCGTCGCCGCAGTCGTCGTCGGGTTCATGTTTGCCCGGGGCAAGCGGGTCTGGTGCCGTTACTTGTGCCCGGTCAGCGGCGTGTTCGCCCTGCTCGCCCGCCTGGCGCCCGTGCATTTTCAGGTCGATGAACAACGCTGGATGGAAAATGCCGCGCCGCGCCTGCCGCCGCCCAACTGCGCGCCCTTGCTCGATATCCGGCGTATGCGAGGCGCCAGTGACTGCCACGCCTGCGGACGCTGCAGCGGACAACGCGGCGCTGTTCAGTTGATCGCCCGCTCCAGCAACCAAGAGATTGTTCACGCCACGGCGCAGACGCTGTCACCGTGGGACGCGCGCTTACTGCTGTTCGGTGTGATCGGCCTGGCCATGGGCGCATTCCAGTGGACGGTCAGCCCCTGGTTCATCGCCCTCAAGCAAACTTTCGCCCAATGGCTGGTCGAGCACGACCAACTCTGGGCCCTGCAGGACAACGCGCCGTGGTGGCTGCTGACCCATTACCCGCAGCTCAACGACAGCTTCAGCTGGCTCGACGGTTTCAGCATCGTTGTTTACTTGAGTTTGAGTTCGCTGGTGTTCGGCACCGTGTTGATGACTCTCCTGCGCCTGGCAGCTCGACTGGCACAAGATCGCGCACTGTATTGGCCCCTGGCGCTGACACTCACGCCCCTGGGTGGTGCGGGGTTGTTTCTCGGGCTGTCGGCCACGACGGTAAAACTGCTGCGCTACGAAGGTCTGCTGCTGGAGTGGGTCCAACCAGTCAGAGCTTGTTTGTTAGTGGCCGCGATGGGCTGGAGCCTGCTGCTGGGCTGGAAACGCCTTAACCGCGAAGACCTTTCCCTGGCCCGGCGCGGCTTTGCCAGCGCTTGCCAGTTACTGGCCATCGGGACGGTTGGATGTGGCTGGTGGTTGCAATTCTGGGGCTGGGCCTGAGCCTCCTGAGTCACCACCACCCACCTTATTCACTAGACCTTAAAGCGAGCCACGGTCTGGTGCAGCGCACCGGCCATCTGCGCCAAATCGTGACCTGCGGTGTGGGTATGCTGAGCACCGAGCAAGACCTGCTCGGACAAGTTACGAATCCCCATCAGATTGCGATCCACCTCCCGCGCCACCAACGCCTGCTCTTCCGTGGCACTGGCAATCATCAGGTTGCGCTCGTTGATCTGCGAGATTGAGCGTGTGATCTCATCCAGCGCATCACCCGAGCGTTGCGCCACTTCCAGGGTAGCCCGCACCAGGTTGCTGCTGCTTTGCATGGCGGTCACCGCATGGCCGGTATCCAGGCGAATGTTGCCAATCATCTGCTCGATTTCCTGGGTGGACTCCTGGGTGCGATGCGCCAGGGCGCGCACTTCATCGGCGACCACGGCAAAACCGCGCCCGGCATCCCCCGCCCGCGCTGCTTCAATGGCCGCGTTTAGGGCCAGCAAATTGGTCTGCTCGGCGATGCTACGAATCACGTCCAGCACCTTGCTGATGTCCTGCACCCGTCCCGCCAGTTGCTCGATGCGTTGTGCGGTGTCGGTGACGCCATCGGCCAGTGCGCCAATTGAAACCACGGTTTCCTGAACCTGTTCGCGCCCGCGCTGTGCGGTTTGCTCGGACTGCCGCGAGGCCTCGGAGGTGCTCACCGCATTGCGCGCCACTTCATCGACCGCAGCGGTCATCTGGTTCACCGCGGTGGCCGCCTGCTCGATCTCCAGCCCCTGCAATTGCAGGTTGCTGCTGGTCTGGCTGCTGACCGCACTCAGCTCTTCGGAGGAACTGGCCACCTGGTCCACTGAGGTCGCGATGTGCCTGACCATGGCATTCAGACTTTGCTGCATCTGATGCATGTTCATCATCACGCTGTCGCCGACACTAGAGTTCACGGGCACCTGAATCGTCAGGTCGCCCTGAGCGATCTGACTCAAAAACCGTGCGGCATCATCCGGCTCGCCACCCAGTGGACGGGTCACACTGCGCGTGACGATCACCGCTGCAGCGATGACCAGCGCCACACAGAACAAAAACAACCCGAGCATGTTGCGCCGGGCATCGCCGTACAGTGCCTGCGCCGACTGTTCACGGTCGGCGAATATTTTGCCCTGCAGCGCCATCAACTGATCCAGGCTGCCATAAACCTCGCGTTCGGCCGGCACGACCTTTTGTTTCAGCTGTGCCATGGCGTCATCGAAGGCCCCTTGCCGGATCAACACCTGCACTTGAGTGAACGCCGCAACGTAGGCTTCGCGATTCTTTTTCAGCGCGGCGTAAGCGGCTTTACCCTCGGGCAAATAGAACAACGGTTCAAGCGTTTCGAGTGCCTGAGTGATCTGTTTCTTGGTGGTGTCAATTGACTGCTGCACTTGCTGATTGTCTTTGTCGATCAGTAGATCCCGTGTGTTCCTGGCGTTATCGCGCACGCCGGTGGCAATGACCATGATCGGATCGATCTTCGGCCAGTCCTGCTTGACGATCACCACCGCCTGCTCCTTGAGCGTTGCCAGATCGTGTAACGCGTAAAACGCCATGCCCATCAGCGCCAGCGGCGCGATGGCAAAGCCAATGACGATACGTTGTGCCGTCGTTAATTTGGCCATATCAAATGCTCCCCGTTTGATACCTGCCGATTGGCAGCGCATTTGAAAACCTAATGATGGATGTTCCTGTTAAACGTTTAACCTCAGCCTCGGTTACCCCCGTAACACGAAGGCTGGAAACAACTCGCGCAGGGCCTCCCATAAGTCAGGTAGCAAGGCTTGTGCCGAAATGCTCGGCAGCTGCGGATCGAACATCCGCTCGGTGCGAACCAGTTGCACGGCGAAGCGCTTGACGCCGAGTTCGCTCAAACGCTTGGCGAGGATCAGCAGGCGCGCCGGCTCGAACAGATGCCAGTGCACGGTGGTGCGACATTCGTAGTCGACACCGCTGCCCAACAGATGCTCAAGGCTGCGCCAATTCGCCGTTCCGCTGCCCTCGACCCGGGTGATGACCTGGCAATCCTCGGGTAATGCCTTGACATCGAAACCGACCCAATCGGCCCCGGTTAGTGCCTTGGCGAACGCCGCAGGTTTGATGCCGGCGCTGTGCAAACCGATGCGAAATCCCATCGCCCGCACTTCATCCATGGCGTCGAGCAAACCGTCCTGCAAGGTGGGCTCGCCGCCACTGAACACCACCGCATCGAGCAAGTCCTGGCGCCGTTGTAGAAATGCCAACACCCGCCGCCAATCCACTTCGTCTGTGCCACGAGGCGGAATCAGCTGCGGGTTATGGCAGTAACGACAACGCCAGGCGCATCCCTGGCAAAACAACACGCAGGCGAGCTGTCCCGGATAGTCGATAGTGGTCAGGGGCACCATGCCCCCGACCCGAAGCGTTCGACTCATTGGCGCCCGGCCAGCGCTGCGCTTTCAGTGAAGTGCACCCGCTCGCGGTGCTCCGACTGTTTGCCCGGATTGAACGCCGACACAGGGCGGTGATAGCCCATCACCCGGGTCCAGACTTCGCAGCGTTGACGTTGAGCCTGGGGCAATATTTGCGATGCAGTCATGGTGTAGCTCCTTGCAGTTGAGTGGATCGAAATCAATGAACGGTGCCGAGCTTCTGTTCTTGAAGCAGCAGTGCTTCGTCGCACTTGGGGCAGAACTCATGCTCGCCATCGAGGTAGCCGTGCACTGGGCAGATGGAGAATGTCGGGGTCACGGTCAGGTACGGCAGGCGAAAGCGGCTTAGGGCTTTGCGCACCAGTTGCTTGCACGCCTCGGTCGAAGAAATCCGTTCGGCCATGTACAGGTGCAAGACCGTGCCGCCGGTGTATTTGCACTGCAGCTCGTCTTGGAGTTCCAGCGCCTCGAAAGGGTCTTCGGTGTAGCCCACGGGCAGTTGCGAGGAGTTGGTGTAATACGGCGCCTGCGTGCTGCCGGCCTGGAGAATATCGGGATAGCGCTTGAGGTCTTCCTTGGCGAAACGGTAGGTCGTGCCCTCGGCGGGCGTCGCTTCCAGGTTGTACATGTGGCCGGTTTCCTCCTGGAAACGCAGCAACGTGGCGCGCACATGATCGAGCATCTTCAGGGCAAACTGCCGGCCGTACTCGGTGTGCATGCCCTCCTCGTCGCCGGAAAAATTGCGCAGCATTTCATGCATGCCATTGAGGCCGATGGTCGAGAAGTGGTTACGCAGGGTCCCGAGGTAGCGCTTGGTGTACGGGTACAAACCGGCATCCATGTGGTGCTGGATCACCTTGCGCTTGACCTCCAGGCTCTCCATCGCCAGCTCCATCAGCGTGTCCAGGCGCTTGAGCAGACCACTGGTATCGCCCTTGAACACATAGCCCAGACGGGCACAGTTGATGGTCACTACACCAAGCGATCCGGTTTGCTCCGCCGAGCCAAACAAACCGCCACCCCGCTTGAGCAACTCGCGGACATCCAGCTGCAATCGGCAGCACATGGAACGCACCTGATTGGGTTGCAGATCGGAATTGAGGAAGTTCTGGAAATACGGCAGGCCGTAACGCGCGGTCATCTCGAACAGCCGGTCGGCGTTTTCACTGTCCCACGGAAAGTCATGGGTGATGTTGTAGGTCGGGATCGGAAAGGTGAACACCCGCCCTTTTGCATCGCCGGCCTGCATTACCTCGATGTAGGCACGATTGAGCAAATCCATTTCGACTTGCAGGTCGCCATAGGCAAACGGCATTTCCTCACCACCGATGACGGGTATCTGCTCACGCAAATCCTGCGGGCAAACCCAGTCGAAGGTCAGATTGGTGAAAGGCGTCTGTGTGCCCCAGCGCGACGGTACGTTGAGGTTGTAGATGAACTCCTGGATCGCCTGGCGCACCTCCTGAAAACTCAGCTGGTCCTTGCGCACATAGGGCGCGAGGTAGGTGTCGAACGAGCTGAACGCCTGGGCGCCGGCCCATTCGTTTTGCAGGGTGCCGAGGAAATTGACCATCTGCCCCAGGGCACTGCTCAAGTGCTTCGGCGGACCGGCTTCGACTCGCCCTGGCACACCGTTGAGCCCTTCGTGCAACAGGGTGCGCAGCGACCAACCGGCGCAGTAACCGGCGAGCATGTCGAGGTCGTGCACATGCAAGTCCGCCTCGCGGTGGGCCTGGCCGATAGCTTCGCTGTACACCTCGTCCAGCCAGTAGTTGGCGGTGACCTTACCCGACACGTTCAACACCAGACCGCCCAGTGAATAACCCTGATTGGCGTTGGCCTGAACCCGCCAGTCTTCTCGATCCAGGTATTCGTTCATCGAGGTCGCCACTTCGACCATGGTCCGGCGGTCGCGGCGCAAACGCCCGTGCTGTTCGCGATAGACGATATAAGCACGCATGGCGAGGAAAAAACCGGCGTCCATCAGTACCCGTTCAACACGGTCCTGGATTTGCTCGACATGCAGCCTCGGCACCCCTTCGAGCCTTGCCAATACCGCGTTAAGCAAGGCTTCAACCTCAACCTCGCGGTACTCCCCCGTCGCCTTGCCGGCGGCGATCAATGCCTGACGGATTTTGTCGGCATCGAAGGCGACCTGACTGCCATCGCGTTTGTGCAAGCGGTTACTTCCTACGGCGATCAGCGTGCTCTGCATTTTGCCTCCAGACACTACATATAGACTTAATAAAACTTAAAACCACAATATGCAGTGAAGACTACGGACAAAGTGCTGATCTGCAATTGATCGACATCAAGATTTTCGGGTGAAAGAAACGCCCGAATGCAGGGTGGATAAAAAACACTTAGGCCAGCGAAGAACCAATGTGGGAGCGAGCTTGCTCGCGATGACTGCAGCACATTCAACAGTGATGTCGACTGGTCTACCGCTATCGCGAGCAAGCTCGCTCCCACATTTGATTTGCTGTGTTTTAGGGACCGTACAGGTCGGTTCAACCGCCGCTCATGTTCATGAACCTGACAATCTGCACCTCCCCGTCGGGACTGAAATCGTGACGCAGCGGCTTGCCGCGCAAGGCCTTCTGCACCGCATTGATCACCGGTTGATCATCCAGCGGATAGCGGCGCAGCAATCCACGCAAATCCAGAGAGTCTTCCTGGCCCAAGCACAGCAACAGCTTGCCTTCAACGGTCATCCGCACCCGGTTGCAGCTGCCGCAGAAGTTTTGGCTGTTGGGTGAAATGAAGCCGATCCGGGTCTCGGGATGGCGTTCCAGACGCACATAACGCGCCGGTCCGCCGCTGTTCTCGGTGCTGTCGAGCAACCGATGCTGGCTGGCGATGAGCGTGCGCACTTCGTCGCTGGAACAGAACGATTCGCCCCGGGAGCGACCGACGTCGCCCAAGGGCATTTCTTCGATGAAACTGATATCGATGCGCTGGTCGATGGCGTATTGCACCAACGCCGGGACTTCATCGAAGTTGCGTCCCTTCATCACCACGCAGTTGAGTTTGATCCGTTCAAACCCCGCATCCCGCGCCGCTTCAATGCCGCCCAGCACCCGATCGAGGTCGCCATTACGGGTGATCGCCCGAAATTTCTCCCCATCCAGACTATCGAGGCTGATGTTCATCCGTTTGACTCCGGCATCGACCAACGGCCGTGCCAGACGGCCCAGCTGCGAGCCGTTGCTGGTCATCACCAGTTCGCGCAAACCGGGCAACGCGGCGATGTTGCGGCACAGTTGGACAATGCCGGGGCGGATCAGCGGCTCTCCGCCGGTCAGACGGATTTTGCGTACCCCCAAGCCAACGAACAGTGTCGCCAAGCGTTGCAATTCTTCCAGGGTGAGCACCTGCTGACGCGGCAGGAACGTCATGTTTTTCGCCATGCAATACACACAGCGAAAATCACAGCGGTCCGTCACCGACATCCGCAGATAATCAATCTGCCGCCCAAAACCATCCTGCATCACAGCGTTCATCACATCTCCCGGATTGCCCAAGGCTCATTGCACCAGCGGTGAGTCGGCACCCTGTAAGTGGATGCCACGAATATCCGCCGCACCGATCAGGGTTTGCAGGTATTGCACCAGGGCTTTTTGCCAGACGCCTTGCTGTAACTGCGTGCGAATCGCCGTCGACACCACTTCATAGGGCAACGGCACGCCTTCGATGCGTTGATCGACGCTGATCACATGCCAGCCGTAGCGGCTTTCCAGCGGTTTACTGACCAGGCCCGGTGCCAGGGTAAACAACTGACGTTCCAGTTCAGGCACGGTCTGGCCCTTGCTGATCTGCCCTAAAGAACCGCCCTGAGCCTTCGACGGGCAGGCCGAATAATTCAGCGCCAGCTCGGCGAAACTGCCGGGAAATTCATCCAGTCGCTGCAGCAGGACTTCGGCCTGACCTTTGGCAAGTTCACGGGCTTCGACATCGTCCGGCGCGCACTCGAGCAAGATGTGCCGCACCGCCAGCAACGGTGCGCTGTGGAAGCGTCCGCGATTGTTTTCGTAGTAACGCAAGCTCGACTCCTCGTCGCACTGCGGCACCTTCACCTCGCGTTCGAGCAGCAAGCGCGTGGCTGCTTCTTCTTCGTTCTCACCGGCACCGATCTCCAGCGACACACCGAGCTCGGTGATGCGCTGTTGCAGCAACTCGCGGATCACCAGCGCCCGGGCGGCCAGGAAGACCGCCTCCTCGCGGCTTTCGGCCGGGTGATATTGCAACTCCTGCGCCATCGCCTCCGGGGTGATCGACACCTCGTTGACGCGGATGATCGGCCACTCCTGTTCGCTGCTGGCGATCAACTGCGCCGGGGCGTCATCAGCCGCCGCGGGCTCAACCGGCAGCGCTTCAAATTGCGCCTGAACGACCGGCGCGATGTCGACAGCGGCCTCCACTTTTTTTGAAGAGCCGCAGCCACCGCTGCCCCCGTTACCGCCACCACATCCGCATCCACCTGACATGACTGTCTCCTCAATACTTCTGACGAACGATTTGATAACGACGCCCCAGGTACCAGATCGGTGCGCTGATCATGTGTACGAGACGGGTGAAGGGGAACAACACAAACAGGGTCAAACCCAGAAATACATGCAACTTGTAGGTCAGCCCGACCGGCGCAATGGACGCCGCCGCTTCCATCGGACGCAACAGCACGGTGTTCTGCGCCCAATCGGCGAGCATCACCATCACCGAGCCATCCATGTGCTCGGTGGACGCGACGATGGTCAGCAGCCCGAGCAGCAATTGCGCCAGCAGCACCAACAAAATCAGGATGTCCGAAGGACTGGAAGTCGCACGAACCCGAGGGTCGCTGAGCCGCCGGTTGATCAGCATCAGCAGGCCAATCAGGCACAACAGGCCGAAAAGTCCGCCCGAGACCATCGCCAGCAATTGCTTGTTTTCAGTGCTGATCACATGGTGATAAACCGACGCGGGCGTCAGCAGGCCGACGAAATGCCCGGCCAGCACGAACAACACACCAATGTGGAAGAAGTTGCTCGCCACGCGCATGCCGCGCTGATTGAGCATCTGGCTCGAGCCGGCCTTCCAGGTGTACTGCGACAGATCGAAGCGCGCCCAGCTGCCAATCAGGCAAATCGCCAGGGCGACGTAGGGATAAACCCCGAACAACAACAGGTTCCATTTAGACATTGCCGACCTCCTTGGCCGGCACGGCGGCCGGCCCTTCATGCTGAAAATCCACCCAGTGCAACGGCACCGCGCTTTCTTCCCGGGCCTTGCCCGGTGCGCTTGGCAGCGAACTGCAACGGTCCTGCTGTTCGGCCTGGAGGAAGTCCACGGCCTCCTCCTCCCAGATCTTGTCGAGGGCTTCGAGAGAGTCGTCGCGAGGTTCCGCCGCGACCTGAGCCCGCAGGTCGGCGACCGCTTGATGCGGCTCGGCCCCGGCAATTTGCAGCAGCGCCCGGAAGCAGCTGGCATAGGCGCTTTCGCGCTCTTCCAGTCGCGCGGCGAGCAAGGCCAGCAAGTGCGAAACATCCGCCAGGCCCTCGCGGGCCTCGATGTCTTCGCGAGTGGACAGGAACTCCAGGTACAGCGGGATGAAATCGGGCAGCTCCTTGACGCCGATGGCAAAACCGGCGGCTTCGTATTGCGCCATCATGTCGACCATGGCCTGTCCACGGTCGCGGGATTCGCCGTGCACATGCTCGAACAACAGCAGTGACAACGAACGCCCCCGGCCGAACAGCGCACCGTAGTGCTCCTGCCCGTCCATCAGGTCATTGGTGCAGATCAGTTCGAGCAACTCGAATAACGCTCCGCGCTGCTTGGGGCTGATTTCCCGGGACTGGATAATCGCTTGCTCCAGTTCGTCGCGACCACCGATCAGCGTTTCGGTCGGGTAATCGAGCAGCAGCGAAATCACTTTAAGAATTTGCATGCTTATTCCTCCCACAACTGAACGGTTTTCAGGATGTCGCGACGATTGGCTTTCTTGGCACCGAACATGTTGGTGTCGGAGCTGCCGCTGCAACCGCTGCCGAAGCTGAAACCACAACCTGAGCGTTCGGCGAAGGCGTCACTCATGGCGTCTTCACGGTGCGCACTCGGCACAACGAAACGGTCTTCGTAGTTGGCGATCGCCAGGTAGCGATACATCTCTTCGACCTGGGCCACGCTCAAGCCGACATCCGCCAGCACTTGCAGGTCCTGCACACCATCGACTTGCTCGGAACGTTTGTAGGCGCGCATCGCCAGCAAACGTTTAAGTGCACGCTTGACCGGTTTTTCATCGCCCGCCGTCAGCAGGTTGGCCAGGTACTTCAGGGGAATACGCAGGCTGTCGACATCCGGGATCACCCCGTTCATGCCCACGGTGCCGGCAGTGGCGGCGTTCTGGATCGGCGACAGCGGCGGAACGTACCAAACCATCGGCAAGGTGCGGTATTCCGGGTGTAGCGGCAGCGCCAGTTTCCAGTCCACGGCCATTTTGTAGACCGGCGAACGTTGCGCGGAATCGATCACCGATTGCGGCACACCGTCTTCCAGAGCCTGGCGAATCACCGCCGGGTCATTCGGATCGAGGAAAATTTCCAGTTGCTTCTCGTACAGATCCTGTTCGTTGGCGGTGCTCGCCACTTCGCTGATGCGGTCGGCGTCATACAGCAACACACCGAGGTAGCGGATGCGCCCGACACAGGTTTCCGCGCACACAGTCGGCATCCCGGCTTCGATACGCGGGTAGCAGAAGATGCATTTCTCGGACTTGCCGCTTTTCCAGTTGAAATAGATCTTCTTGTACGGGCAGCCGCTGATGCACATCCGCCAGCCACGGCATTTCTCTTGGTCAATCAGGACGATGCCGTCTTCTTCTCGCTTGTAGATCGCCCCGCTCGGGCAGGCCGCGGCGCATGTCGGGTTGAGGCAGTGCTCGCACAGGCGCGGCAAATACATCATGAAGGTGTTTTCGTACTCGCCGTAAATGTCCGCCTGGATCTTGTCGAAGTTCTTGTCCTTGCGACGCTTGGCGAATTCGGTACCGAGGATTTCTTCCCAGTTTGGGCCCCACTCGATTTTCTCCATGCGTTTGCCCGAGATCAGTGAACGCGGACGCGCGGTGGGTTGATGCTCGCCCAACGGCGCGGTGTGCAGGTGCTGGTAATCGAAGTCGAACGGTTCGTAGTAGTCGTCCAGGCTCGGCAGGTCCGGGTTGGCGAAAATGTTCGCCAACACGCGGAATTTACCGCCAATGCGCGGGTTGATCGTGCCGTTGGCGTTGCGGATCCAGCCGCCCTTCCACTTGTCCTGGTTTTCCCATTCTTTCGGGTAGCCGATGCCGGGTTTCGATTCGACGTTATTGAACCAGGCGTATTCCATGCCTTCGCGGCTGGTCCAGACGTTTTTGCAAGTGATCGAACAGGTGTGGCAACCGATGCATTTGTCCAGGTTCAGAACCATGCCGATTTGTGAGCGAATCTTCATCTCAGTTCTCCTCGATATCGGTCGGCAGGGGACGCGGCAGGTCATCGCCGGATGAACCATCGAGCCAGTCGACTTTGGACATTTTGCGCACCACGACGAATTCGTCGCGGTTGCAACCGACGGTGCCGTAATAGTTGAAACCGTAAGCTTGCTGGGCGTAGCCGCCGATCATGTGGGTCGGCTTGAGCACCACGCGGGTGACCGAGTTGTGGTGGCCGCCACGAGTCTTGGTAGTTTCCGAACCAGGCACGTTCACGATCCTTTCCTGGGCGTGATACATCATCACCATGCCGTCCTTGACCCGTTGGCTGACCACCGCGCGAGCGGTCAGCGCACCGTTGATGTTGAAGCACTCGATCCAGTCGTTGTCTTCGATACCGGCGCTTTTCGCGTCGTTCTCCGAGAGCCAGACAATCGGCCCGCCACGGCTGAGGGTGAGCATCAGCAGGTTGTCGCTGTAGGTGCTGTGAATGCCCCATTTCTGGTGCGGGGTGATCCAGTTCAGGACGATTTCCTTGTGGCCGTTGCTGCGCTTGCCTTTCACCCCTTCGATGGTGCGGGTGTTGACTGGCGGCCGATAACTCATCAGTTGCTCGCCGAATGCCTGCATCCACGGGTGATCCTGGTAGAACTGCTGGCGACCGGTGATGGTGCGCCATGGGATGCCTTCGTGAACGTTGGTGTAACCGGCGTTGTAGCTGACGTGATCGTCTTCGAGCCCCGACCAGGTCGGGCTGGAAATGATCTTGCGCGGCTGAGCCTGAATGTCGCGGAAGCGTATCGCCTCGTGGGCCTTGGACAGCGCCAGGTGGCTGTGGTCGATGCCGGTGAATTCCGACAGCGCAGCCCAGGCCTTGACCGCCACTTGGCCGTTGGTTTCCGGTGCCAGGGACAGAATCACTTCAGCCGCATCGATGGCCGTGTCGATTTTCGGACGGCCCTGACTGATACCGGCATCGCCTTCTTTGTGATTGAGTTCACCGAGGAATTTCACTTCGTCTTCGGTGTTCCAGTTGATGCCTTTGCCGCCGTTGCCGTGTTTCTCCAGCAATGGCCCTAGGGACGAGAACTGCTTGTAGATGTTCGGGTAGTCACGCTCGACCACATGCAGGTTCGGCGCGTTCTTGCCTGGCTCCGGTGCCACTCCAGCGCTTTTCCAGTCGGTGCCGCCAAACGGTTGGGCCAGTTCGCCGACGCTGTCGTGCATCAACGGGATGGTCACCAAGTCCTTTTCAACGCCCAGATGCCCTTCGGACATGCTGGAAAACGCCTTGGCAATGCCTTTGTAGATTTCCCAGTCGGAACGCGATTCCCACGCCGGGTCGATGGCAGCCGACAACGGGTGAATGAACGGGTGCATGTCCGAGGTGTTCATGTCGTCTTTTTCGTACCAGGTGGCGGTCGGCAACACGATGTCGGAATAGACGCAGGTCGAAGACATGCGGAAGTCCAGTGTGGTGACCAGGTCGAGCTTGCCTATGGCGCCCTCGTCCACCCATTCGGCTTCTTCGGGTTTGCAATCGCCGACCTGACCGATGTCTTCGTTCATGACTCCGTTCTTGGTGCCCAGCAGATACTTGAGCATGTACTCGTGGCCCTTGCCCGAGGAGCCCAGCAGGTTGGAACGCCAGATGAACATGTTGCGCGGGAAGTTGACCGGGCTGTCCGGCTGTTCACAGGAGAAGCGCAGCGAACCGTCCTGCAGCGACTTGACCACGTAGTCTTTCGGGTCCATGCCGGCCGCAGCCGCGTCGCGGCAAATGTGCAAAGGGTTAGTGTTGAGTTGCGGTGCGCTGGGCAACCAGCCGGCGCGTTCGGCGCGGATGTTGTAATCCAGCGCATGCTCAGGGAATTGTGATTTATCAGCCAATGGCGAGAGCACGTCGTGCATGCTCATCTTCTCGTGCCGCCACTGCGAACTGTGGGCGTAGAAGAAGCTGGTGCCGTTCATTTGGCGAGGCGGACGGTTCCAGTCCAGGCCGAACGCCAATGGCAGCCAGCCGCATTGCGGACGGAGTTTTTCCTGACCGACGTAATGCGCCCAACCGCCACCGGTCTGACCGACACACCCGCAGAGCATGAGCATGTTGATCAGCCCGCGGTAGTTCATGTCCATGTGGTACCAGTGATTCATCGCCGCGCCGACGATGATCATCGAACGGCCCTTGGTCTTGTCGGCGTTGTCGGCAAACTCACGGGCAATCTGGATGGCTTTCTCACGGCTGACGCCAGTGATCTGCTCCTGCCACGCCGGGGTGCCAGGCACCGAGGCGTCGTCGTAATCCTTGGCCACATTATCGCCGCCCAGGCCACGATCAATGGCCAGGTTGGCGGCCGACAGGTCGAACACGGTGGCGACTTTGGCCACGCTGCCGTCCGCCAGCACCACGTTATGCACCGGCACGCGGCGGTATTGCACGGCATCGCCGGCCACGTGCTGGAAGTGCTCGTGGGACTCGCCGGCAAAATACGGGAACGCCACTTCGGCGACGTCATCGCCGATCAGGCTCAGTTTCAGATCGATTTCACGGCCTTCGCCGCCTTCACGAGGGAGGATGTTCCACTTGCCCTTCTCGCCCCAGCGATAACCGATGGAACCCTGAGGGGACACCAGTTCGCCGCTGACATCGAGGGCGATGGTTTTCCATTCCGGGTTGTTTTCCTGGCCGAGGTTGTCGGTCAGGTCGCTGGCACGCAGGAAGCGGTCCGGCTGATAACCGGCGCCCGGGGCCTTGTCGACCATTTGCTTGAGCAGCACCAGCACCGGCAAATCGGTGAAGCGCTTGGCGTAGTCGGTGAAATAGGCGCTCGGTTTGTCCAGGTGGAATTCTTTGAAGATCACATGGTTGAACGCCTGGGCCAGCGCCGCATCGGTGCCTTGTTTAGGGTTCAGCCACAGGTCGGTGAGCTTGGCGACTTCCGAGTAATCCGGGGTGATTGCCACCGTCTTGGTGCCTTTGTAACGGACTTCGGTAAAGAAGTGCGCGTCGGGGGTACGGGTCTGCGGGACGTTGGAGCCCCAGGCAATGATGTAGTTGGAGTTGTACCAGTCGGCCGATTCCGGCACGTCGGTCTGCTCGCCCCAAACCATCGGCGAGGCCGGTGGCAAGTCGCAGTACCAGTCGTAGAAGCTCAGGCAGGCGCCGCCAATCAGCGACAGGTAACGCGAACCTGCGGCGTAGCTGACCATCGACATGGCCGGGATCGGCGAGAAGCCGACGATCCGGTCAGGGCCGTATTGCTTGATCGTATAGACGTTGGCCGCGGCAATGATCTCGTTGACTTCCTCCCAGTTGGAACGAATGAAGCCACCCATGCCGCGTTTGCTTTTATAGGAGTCGGCCTTGGCCTTGTCCTCGACGATGCTGGCCCAGGCTTCGACCGGCGCCATGGTTTGCCGCGCATCGCGCCAAAGCTTGAGTAACGGCTTGCGGATTTTCGGGTACTTGAGCCGGTTGGCGCTGTAGATGTACCAGCTGTAACTGGCACCACGCGGGCAGCCACGGGGCTCATGGTTCGGCAGATCGTTACGGGTACGCGGGTAGTCGGTCTGCTGGGTTTCCCAGGTGATCAGGCCGTTCTTGACGTAAATTTTCCACGAGCAGGAACCGGTGCAGTTCACCCCGTGGGTGGAGCGCACGATCTTGTCGTACTGCCAGCGCGAACGGTAGACATTCTCCCAGTCGCGAGACTCTTTGCGAGTCTCACCATGACCGTCGGAAAACTCGTTTTGCTTGCGGTTGAAAAACCGCAATTGATCCAGTAAATGACTCACGGTGTAGTCCTCTCAGGCTTTGTCGCGGGGTCTGTGCCCCGCCCACGCAATGGTTGGATTCGGCTCGACTCAGCAGGGTGTCGCGGCGCCTTTGCGCGCGTAACACCACCACGTCACCACGATGCAGCTCAGGTAAAAGCCGACGAACATGTAGAAGGCCATCTCCGGGCTGCCGGTCAGGGCCATCGAAGTGCCGAAGGATTTGGGAATGAAGAACGCACCGAAGGCGCCCATGGCCGAACTGAAGCCCAGGACGGCGGCTGACTCTTTGCCGGCATTTTTCAGCGCTTGTTCGCGCACGGCGGCTGGTTTTCCGGCAGAGGCTTTTTCATGCTGGGTGCGGAAGATCACCGGGATCATGCGGAAGGTGGAGCCGTTGCCGACGCCCGTGGTGATGAACAGCAGCATGAACAGGCCGAGGAAGCCGTAGAAGTTGCCGCCCTGGCCGCTTTCAGGAAGGAAGTGCAGAACACCGAAGACCATCACGATCATCAGCACAAAGTTCCACAAGGTCACCTTCGCGCCGCCGAGCTTGTCCGCCAGCCAGCCACCCAATGGACGCACCAGGGCACCCACCAACGGGCCGAGGAAAGCGAATTTCAAGGCAATGACGTCAGGGAACGAGGTTTTGATCAGCAGCGGAAACGCGGCGGAGAAACCGATGAACGAACCGAAGGTCGCCAGGTACAACCAGCACATCAGCCAGTTGTGTTTGCGTTTGAAGATGACGGCCTGTTCGCTAAAGGAAGCGCGGGCACTGGACAAGTCATTCATGCCGAACCATGCCAGTACCGTCACCAGGATAATAAACGGCACCCAGATGAAGCCGGCGTTCTGCAACCACAACTGGCCGCCGTCCGGCAGTGCTTGCGGCGAGCCGCCCATGAAACCGAACACACCGAAGGTAATCACCAACGGCACACAGAACTGCATCACCGAGACGCCCAGGTTACCCAGCCCGGCATTGAGGCCAAGGGCCGTGCCCTGCTGCGACTTGGGATAGAAGAAACTGATGTTGGACATGCTCGACGCGAAGTTGCCGCCACCAAAACCGCAGAGCAAGGCAATCAACACGAATACGTTGTAGGAGGTGCTCGGGTCCTGCACGGCGAAGCCCATCCAGATCGATGGCAGCAGAAGCGACGCTGTGCTCAGGGCGGTCCAGCGACGGCCACCGAAGATCGGCACCATAAACGAATAGAAGACCCGCAAGGTCGCCCCGGACAGGCCCGGCAACGCCGCCAGCCAGAACAGCTGGTCGGTGGTGAAAGTGAAGCCGATGGCGTTCAAACGCACGATCACCGTGCTCCAGACCATCCACACCGCAAAGGCCAGCAGCAGCGCAGGAATGGAAATCCACAAGTTGCGCGTGGCGGTCTGTTTGCCGCTACTTCCCCAGAATGCGGGGTCCTCTGGGCGCCAGTCATGAATGACCGGGCCTTTGTCAGGCTTTTGCAGAACGGACATGTTCTTCTCCTAGGGCAATGCTGGAAATCGGGGACGGTGTCAGCAACGGCGCTTTACCCAGCACCGGGCTTTTGCGTATTTCGCTGAAGTACATCCAGGTGAGGGAGACCCAGACCACGCCGTACATCAACATGAAGCAGGAAGAGCGCACTCCGGTGAGGTCCACCAGGGCGCCGAACAGGATTGGCAACACGAAGCCGCCCAGGCCACCGGCAAGGCCGACGATGCCGGACACTGCGCCCATGTTTTTCGGGTAGTCGTTGGCGATGTATTTGAAGACCGAGGCTTTGCCGAACGCAAAGGCGGTGCCCATGATGAACAGCAGCACGGTGAACAGCGCGGGGCTAAGGCCGATGTGGAAATCCACCGGGCCGTTGAGGGTCTGCACTTGCAGTTGGGTTTGGGGATACGAGAGCAGGAACAGGCAGATCCAGCTGACCCACAACACCCACCAAGTCACGCTTTGTGCACCCCAACGATCCGACATCCAGCCGCCAACGGCACGCAGCACGCCACCGGGCAGGGAAAAACAGGCCGCCAGCAGCGCTGCGCTTTGCAGGCTGAAACCGTATTCCTGCACGTAGTATTTGGTCATCCACAGCGCGAGTGCGACATAACCACCGAAGACGATCGAGTAGTACTGGCAGTAGCGCCACACGGCCGGGTCCTTCAGCGAACTCAATTGCTCACGCAACGTGGCACCCGAGGCACTGCGGTGGTCCTTTTTTTCGGCGCTGAGGAACCAGAACAACAGCGCGGTAATAAAGAGGATTGCGCTGAAGACTTTGGGCACGAGCTGCCAGCTGCCGGCAGCAATCAGCGCCGGGGCGAGAAACTTGGTGACCGCAGCCCCGGCGTTACCCGCGCCGAAGATGCCCATCGCGAAGCCTTGATTTTCCTTGTCGAACCATTTGGCGACGTAGGCAATCCCCACCGAGAACGAGCCGCCGGCCAGGCCGACGAACAAGCCCAGCACCAGGAACTGCCAATAGGCGGTGGCGTGACTGATCAGGTACAGCGGCGCCACGCAGGCCAGCATCAGCAGAAAGAACACGCTGCGACCGCCAAAACGGTCGGTCAAAAGGCCCAGCGGCAAACGAACCAGCGAGCCGGTCAGCACGGGGGTCGCGGCCAGCAGGCCGAATTGGGTTTCGTTGAGCTGGAGCAGTTCCTTGATCGGCACCCCGAGCACGGCGAACATCATCCAGACCATGAAACACACAGTGAAGGCCAATGTGCTCATGCCCAGCACCAGGCCTTGTCGTACACGGGGTTCGGTCACAATGCTCTCCAGTCAGTTAGCCATGGCGGCAGACTAGAGAGGCGAACCCCGCAAAAACTTGATCCATGTCAACGAAGCCCATGGGGACACAGGCCTATGCTTGTGCGGTCTACCTCTAAGGAGGTAGTACAGGAAAACCCTAAAACCGTTTGTTTATCACCGTCTTAAGGTTTTCTGCCAAGGTTTTTGCTGACAAGGATCAGTCGACAACTCTTTAGAGGTAGCGCGCCCGGGATCGGCAGCCAAACCCTACCCTGGGGTTCCACATGCTCTGTTTTCCTGAATTTTTCCGGGACCTGCGCTGGTGATGCGCTGGTTGCGCAGCTCACTGCCCGCTCGCGCCGGGCTAGCCGTAATCCTGATCGCTGTGCTCGCCCTCGCCAGTTCGTTGAGTGCCGGACTGATCGCCTGGTTCAGCCAGGGCGATGCTGCCGCCATCAACACCGCAGGCTCGGTGCGCATGGAGACTTACCACCTGAGCTGGAAACTGGCGGCAGGTGCAACCGGCGAAGAAATCTTCGCCATCTCCGACAGCCTGCAAACCCGTCTCAACAGCCAGTCACTCAAGGCAGTGCTGGAAGATGGCCCGACCACTGCGCTGCAAATCAGCTACGGGCAAATTCAGCAACAATGGGGCAAGGATTTGCGTCCGGCACTGGAGCGTGGCGATGCCGCCTATTTTCAGGTCCAGGCCCTGCCCTTCATTGAGCAACTGAACCAGTTCGTCGACCTGTTGCAGCGCCAAAGCGAACAAAAGCAAGGCTGGCAACAAGTCATCCAGGGCCTGGCCCTGTTCACCACCCTGTTCGTCCTGCTGATCGGGCTGTACGAATTGCAGTACGGCGTCGTTACCCCCCTCAAAGAGTTGGTGGATGCTACCCAACGCTTTCGTCGCGGCGATTTCAAGGTGCGGGTCAACCATCAGTCCCAGGACGAACTGGGCGAGCTGGCCATGAGTTTCAACGCCATGGCCGAGACGATCGAAGATTCGCACCGCACCCTGGAGAGTCAAGTCCAGCAAAAAACCCTGAACCTGCAGCAAGCCAATGCCGCCCTCGAGTTGCTGTACCAGAGCAGTCGAAGCCTCGCCACTCGCCTGGCCAATGCCGAAGGGCTGGACGAGTTGATTCGGCGCTTCCAGCAACGTCTGCCCGGTTTACGCCTGTCGCTGTGTCTGCAAGGACAATTGCAGGCACCGGCCCAGCAATTGCTCGCTCTGCATGGTGCGAACATCCGTGAGGTCTGCGCCAGCAGCGACTGCGCCACGTGCCAGAAGCATCACAAAGCCAGCCCGCAGACCTTCAGCATCAGCAACCAGGGCAGTGAACTGGGGGAGCTCAAGGCGCATTTTGTCGACGGCCATCCGACGCAAGCCTGGGAAACCCAGTTGATCCAGGCCCTGGCCAACCTGATTGGCACCTCGCTTTCGCTCAAACGCCAACGGGAACAGGATCATCGTCTGCTGCTGCTCGAAGAGCGCACGATCATCGCCCGCGAGTTGCACGACTCGCTGGCCCAGGCCCTGTCGTACATGAAGCTGCAAGTCAGCCGCCTGCAAACCCTGATGCGCCGTGGCGAACCGATGGAAACCCTGGAAAACGTCACCGCCGAACTGCGCGAAGGGTTGAACAATGCCTACCGCCAGTTACGCGAACTGCTGACCACCTTTCGCTTGCAGATTCACGATGCAGGACTGGTGCAGGAGCTCAAGGACACCGCCGAGGAGTTCTCCCGGCGCGGCGAGTTCCAAGTGCACCTGCACGTCGATTCGTTGGCCTTTCAGTTATCGGCCAGCGAGCAGATCCACATTTTGCAGATCACCCGCGAAGCGCTCTCCAATTGCCTGCGCCACGCCCACGCGCAAAACGCCTGGCTGCAACTGCGACAGGACGGTGAAACCGTCAGGCTCATCGTCGAAGACGACGGGCGTGGCTTCAGCGGCCACGTCGACCAACGCGAACACCACGGCCTGAACATCATGGATGAGCGAGCTCGCAGCTTGCGCGGTCAACTCAAAATAGTGTCCCGGGAACCGCAAGGCACCCGCGTTCAACTGGAATTCCAACCGGAGTTTCTCGGACAGCAAACAGAAGGCAGCATCACATGACATCGTCCCTGCAACACACCATCCTGTTGGTCGACGACCATCCGATGATGCGTCACGGCATCCGCCAGATGCTCGAACTTGAAGATGATTTCCTGATCGTAGGTGAAGCCAACAACGGTGAAGAAGCCCTCGTTCTGATCGAGCCGCTGCAACCGGATCTGGTGTTACTCGACAACAACATGCCGGTGATGAATGGCATTGAAACCCTGCGCCAGTTACGAGCGATGCATTACACCGGTAAGGTGCTGCTGTTCACGGTGTCGGACGCCGAAGACGATATTCGCGACGCACTGCGCCTGGATGCCGACGGCTACCTGCTCAAGGACATGGAGCCGGAGTTGTTGATTCAGTACATCCGCAATGCCTTGGACGGCGAATTGGTGATCAGCCCAGGCCTGACCCAAGTCATGGCCCAGGCGCTGCGCTCACCGCAACGCCAGACCATGGTGGAACTGACCGAGCGTGAACGTCAGGTGCTGAAAACCATCGCCAGCGGCTTCAGCAACAAAGTCATCGGGCACAAGCTGGGCATCACCGAAGGGACGGTCAAGGTTCACGTGAAAAACCTGCTGCACAAACTTGGCTTGCGCTCGCGGGTAGAGGCCGCGGTGTGGGCCATGGAGCACCTGCGCAATGCAAGCTGAGGGGCATGCCTCTTTGGAGGTAGGCCGCTAGAGGCATAGGTCAGCGGGCCGACGCTCTCTACTATGAGCGTCAGCGGAGGTACGCCATGCTGACCCACCCTTCCATCGTTTTAACGTTGCGCCGTCACCATCTGTTCAGCCAGCTTCCGGAGAAAATCTTCGAGGAAGTCTGCGGCCTGGCGATGCTCAAGCGCCTGAGCTGTCACAGCACACTCATGCACCAAGGGGATCCGGCCAAGCGTTTTTTCCTGCTGGTCAGCGGCCAGATCAAGTTGTATCGGCTCACCGGCGAAGGCCAGGAGAACCTGGTGGAGATCATCCAGCCGGGCCAGACCTTTGCCGAAGCCTTGCTGTTCAGCCAGGCCCGTCTGTACCCGGTCAGCGCCACGGCGCTGAAAGACAGCGTGCTGGTGAGTATCGAGGGCAACCACTACCGCAACGCCCTGGAAGACCAGCCGAAAGTCTGCCTGGCGATACTGGCGAGCATGAGCGTTCACCTGCACCTGCGTCTGCGTGACATCGACACCTTGACCATGGCCAGTGCGAGCCGTCGGGTCATCAATTTCCTGTTCCAGGAACGCAACCCCGTCAGCGGCTTGATTGTCTTGCAGGTGTCCAAACGCCTGGTGGCTTCGAAGCTGGGCATTCAGCCGGAAACCTTTTCGCGGATTTTGCACCGCCTGGTGGACAGCGGCCTGATCGCGATGGAACGCCGCAATATCAGCATCCTCGCCGAAGAGGATCTCGCGGCCTTCCAATAGACGGAATTGACCGCAGTCAATGCGCAATGCCACCAGCCTTGCACACTGAAAGAGTCCATCCATGGAGAGCGCTCATGCCCCGTTCAACCCTGCCGCTGATTTATGCCTGCTCAGGCTGTTCCAACGTCGCCCAACTGGCCAATACCCTCGCCGTGCGGCTTGATCGCAGCGGCCTGGCTGAAATGTCCTGCATCGTCGGAGTCGGTGGGCACGTGTCCGCGTTGGTCAACAAGGCCCGCTCGGGACGGCGGATTTTTGCGCTGGATGGTTGCCCGTTGCAATGCGTTGAAAACTGCCTGAAGCAACATGGCTTGCACGCGGATGTGCACTTGATTCTTAGCCATTACGGGTTGCGTAAGCGTTATGGCGAGGACTGCACGCAGACAGAGAGTGATGAGTTGTTTGAAGAGATCAGGCAGTTGATTGCGAGTGATGCTCTCCAGCATGAAAGGCTGAAGGAAACGACGACCTGAAAAACAACCATTTTCTAATGTGGGAGCGAGCCTGCTCGCGAAGGCGGTTTGTCAGCCAACATCCATGTTAAATGGACTGGCCCCTTCGCGAGCAGGCTCGCTCCCACAATTGATCTGTAGGGGTCAAACCGCCGCCAAGCCCTTGCCTGCCCGCTCCAGATTGCGCCACAGCCACACAGGCAACACGTCGGGATCGAGGCTGTCGATCAGGTTCTTCAGCGCCAGCCCCAACTCCGTATCGCCCTCGATCACCAGGCGCCGGCGAAAGAACAGCGTGTCCGGATCTTCCTGACGGCTGGCCAGCAACAAAAACTCTCGCCAGTTACCGCTGATGGTTACATCCGCTGTGGCGTGTTCGGCAATTCGTAGCCCTTCACGGGTCAGTGTCAGGAACCACGACAATCCCAGGTCGGGGATCCGCAGGCACAGCCAGCGCCCGCGCAACACTTCAAACTCGCCATCGCGCAACGGCTCGGCGAGGCAGCGATTGAGCGCCTGCTGCAACGCCAGGCGCTGCACCACAAAGGGCACCCGACGTACCAGCGGCAGTAACCGGTCGGCACCTTTCAACAGCCATTTTTTTCGGTTCAACACAGGCCGACCTCCTCGACGCGCAACATGCCGGCCTGGCCATGCCAGTATCCATTACAACCGTCGACGAACACCGGTGGTGTCTCACCCAAACGCACCCGTTGATAGGCGGCAATGACTTCGGCCATGCCTTGAGCACGAGGGCTCAGGCGCAACAAATCAGCGCCGCAGGCCACCAGCCCCGCATAATCCGCCAGCAGATTGGTCACCTCGGCCGACATCGTTTGAATGCCGTTAATGGTGAACAGCGCCTGCCCTTCCTGACTGGTCAGCGGCAGGCCGTCGGGATAGTTGATGCAGCAAAACTGGCAGTCGTCCTTGGGCCGGTTTTCCGCCCGGGCGGTGAAGCAGCGTGCGGAATAGGCCAAGGGCAAATGTCCGTAGGCGAAGATCTCGACTTCCGGAACCGTACGGCCCAGCTCACGTACCTGTTCGATCACGTCACCGATCAATGCAGCCGAACACTCTACCGGCGGCACCCAACGGGTCATCCCGCCGTCCAGCAGTTGCGCGAGGGTATGGCCGTTGTACACGTTGAGCGCTGGCCCCCCCACAAACGGCAACTTGCGCTGGGCCAGAAACTGCACCGCCCCCATATCGTTGGCCTCCACCAACAACTGGCCGTTGTCGCACAACCGGCGCAGGCTGGAGAGCTCGGACGCCGCTTCGATCAGCGTCAGGCTGGAGATCACCAGCTGCGCCTGGCTGCATTCCTGCAATTCGCGCCCCACGCCCAACCATTGATCCAATGAAAAAGACCGGCGTTTCGAGCACACGGTTTCCCCCAGGTAAATCACGTCCAGCGGCAAGGCCGACATCTCGGCGTAGAAGTGACTGAGTTGTTCTTTGTCCCAATAGAACAGGACCGGTCCTAGGCTGAGCTTCATGTCGCCTCCCTCATTGCCATGATCGATGGTAAGCACCCAGAGTGGTCTGGCTGCCCTCGGACAAACCGGCGAGTACCCGACGCCATTCGTCCTTCACCCGAAAATTGCCCGGCGAGCCGCGGTGGGCATCCAGTGCCGCACGCCAGACGCGGGTCACTTGTTCGACATAGGCCGGGCTGCGTTGGCGGCCTTCGATTTTCACCGCTGCAACGCCGATGGCCGCCAATTCAGGCAGCAAATCCAGGGTGTCGAGGCTGGTGGGTTCTTCCAGCGCATGAAAGCGTTTACCACCGACCAGGAAGCGGCCTTTGCACAAGGTCGGGTAACCGGCGGGTTCGTCAGGGGTGTAGCGGTCGATCAACACTTCACTGAGCCGTGCGCTCAAGCCTTCGGCGTCATCGCTCCAGCGCACGGCCTTGGCCGGCGAGCAGACACCGCACAGGTTCGGCGACTCGCCGGTGATGTAGGAAGACAGATGGCAACGTCCTTCGGCCATGATGCACAAGCTGCCGAAGCCAAAGACTTCGATGGGCACCGGGCTGCTCGTGGCAACCTGACGCACCTGTGCCAACGACAACACCCGTGGCAGCACCGCGCGACGAATGCCATAGCGCTGCGCATAGAACTCCAATGCGGCGGCATGGGTTGCCGAGCCTTGGACCGACAGGTGCAACGCCAGTTGCGGATACCGCTGGCTGGCGTAGTTGAGCACGCCGGGGTCGGCGGCGATCAGCGCATCCACGCCGAAATCGGCAGCGCGATCAACCGCGCGTTGCCAGCGTTCCCAGCCTTTGGGTTGCGGGTACGTGTTGACCGCGACATAGAGTTTGCGTTGGTGCTGGCGGATGTGCGCGACGGCGGCGTCGAACTGTTTGTCGTCCATATTGAGCCCCGCGAAATGTCGGGCATTGGTGTCATCGCGAAAACCGACATAAACAGCATCGGCGCCTTGGCGCACCGCCGCTTTTAGCGCAGGCAGGTTCCCTGCCGGGCAGACCAGTTGCATGGGTAATCCTCATGGAAAAACGCGTCTGGACCCTCCCTCGATGCCTGTGGCGCAGCGATCGAAAAAGGCGCTGCCAGTCTAGCGAGACCGGCAGACACAGCCTTGACGGTAATCAATTGCCCTCAATGCATCAGTTCGGCAAAGGGCAGGAACATCACGTTGTCGTGCTTGCGTACTTGCTGTTCGCACTCGATCACTGCCAGCCCATCGGCCCAACACGCGGCGGTCAACATGGCAGAGCTTTGTTGAGGGTGCAGTTCGACGCTCAAGTGGCCGTTGGCATCAGGCGTGAGCCTTGCCCTCAGGTACTGCCGGCGCTTGTTGCGCTGCAACCAGTCGAACCCGGCCGGCACGCCCAATGGCACCGGCAGCACGTCACTCACGCCCTGAGCCCTGAGCAGGAACGGACGCACCACCACCAGCGCGGTAATCAGCGCCGCCGAAGGATTGCCCGGCATGCCGATCCAGGGTTTGCCGGCCACTTCGCCGAAGGCCAGTGGTTTTCCCGGCTGAATCGCCAGCCGCCAGAAATCCAGGCTGCCCAGTTCTTCGATCGCCTGTTTGAGATGGTCTTCCTCACCCACCGAAACGCCACCGGAACTCAACAGCAGGTCGCACTCCGAAGACGCCAGGCTCAAGGCATGCCGGCTCGCCGCCAGCTCATCGGCCATGACGCCATAGTCATGCACCTCGACGCCCCAACCGCTCAATAACGCTGCGAGGCAGTAACGGTTGCTGTTGTAAATCTGTCCGGGCGCCAACGGATCGCCCGGTTCACGCAGCTCGTTGCCGCTGCTGAGCAGGCACACCTGCAACGGCCGATAGACCTCGACCCGCGCAATACCAGCGCCGGCCAGCAACCCCACTTCCTGTGCACGCAAGCGCTTGCCGGCCTTGAGCAACAGATCGCCTCGACGGACTTCTTCGCCCTTCTTGCGCACGTGATCGCCAACCTTCACAGGAGGGAACCCGACGCGCTCGGCCTCGATCCGGCAGCGCTCTTGGGGCACCACCGTGTCGGCACCCGGAGGCAATGGCGCACCAGTAAAAATCTGCACCGCCTGCTGCGCGATCAAGGGCGAGTGTGCCGAATCGCCTGCCGCAATCCGCCCGCCAATCGACAAATAGCCACCCTGCGGCGGGAGGTCAGCGGCCCTGAGGGCAAAGCCGTCCATGGCGCTATTGTCCCAGGCCGGCAGGTTCACCGGGGAATGAATATCCGCCGCCAGCACCCGCCCTAAGGCTTGATCCAGACTGACCCTTTGCATCGAAGGCGGCGGCGGTGCCAGCTCCATCAAACGGCTGATGGCCTCGTCCACGGGCATCAGATGGCCAAGGTCGCACACCCGACCGGTCATGAACGTGGCTCGCAGAAGTCGATGGCCCGCGGCCCTTGCGGTTTCAAATGCGGGGCGAAATTGCAGGGGCCGGTGCGGCTGTCCAGTTGTTCGAGCAGGATCTGGTTCCAGGCGGTTCGGCAGGCACCCGGCGAGCCCGGTACGCAGCACACCAGCACGCCGTTGCTCATCCCCGCCAATGCCCGGGATTGCAGGCTGGACATGCCGATTTCCGCCAGGGACACCTGACGGAACAGTTCGCCGAAGCCTTCCACGTGTTTATCCAGCAACGGCAGGACCGCTTGTGGAGTGTTATCGCGTGCGGTGAAACCGGTGCCGCCGGTCATCAACACCACTTGCACCGAGGGGTCGGCGATCCAGTGGGAAACCTTGGCGCGGATCTGATAAATGTCGTCCTTGACCAGACCTCGATCGATCAGTACGTGCCCGGTGGTTTGCAGCAAATCGGTCAGGGTCTGTCCCGAGGTGTCGGTGTCAAAGGTGCGCGTATCGCTGATGGTCAGCACGGCAATGTTCAGGGGTTCAAACGTGCGTTGCGCCAAATGGGCCATATCCAAGCCTTCCCGTAAATGAGGGTATGGGACAAAGCCTGAACTGGAATTCCCAATGAGCCTATTCCTCAAAGGAGGTACCTCTACAGGTTCTGCATACGTGTGATCATGGATTTCAAGGCGCCAGGCGGCTGCGATGCCAAGTGCCGTCGCGCAACCGGTAATCGAGACGGTCATGCAAGCGGTCGGCACGGCCTTGCCAGAATTCCAGGCGATCAGGCTGCAAGCAGTAGCCGCCCCAATGCTCGGGCCGCGGCACGGTCTGGCCGGCAAACCGTTGGGTGGTTTGTATCAACAGCGATTCAAGCTCGGTCCGATTGGCCAGCGACCGACTTTGCGGTGAAGCCCAGGCGCCCAGACGACTGTCCTGCGAGCGGGAATCGAAGTACGCATCCGACAGCGCCGGGGCGAGCCTGGAGACCTGGCCTTCGATACGCACCTGACGCTCCAGTCCCGGCCAGAAAAAAGTCATGGCCGCATGCGGGTTGGCGGCCAGTTGCTGGCCCTTGTCACTCAGATAGTTGCCGAAAAACGTGAAGCCTTCATCGCTGAAGCCCTTGAGCAACAGGACCCGGCAGTGCGGGCGCCCTTCACTGTCGACGGTCGCCAACACCATACTGTTGGCTTCGACAGGCGCGCGCTCGGTGTCGCGGGCCAGTTTCATCCACTGTCGGAACATGGCCAGCGGGTCGTCCAGCGCAGCCTCGTCTTGCAGGCCAAAAAGGGTGTAGTTGCGGCGCATCTGTGCCAGGGAAAGGGGCATGACGGTGATCTCCAAAAAGGTTCTACCCAGTGTGCGAGACACCGCGCAACATCACCTTGACCACCATCAACACTGAGCATGCCCCGCCTTATTTGAGGCGCAGACGCCGCGCCAGTTTGTGCAGGTTGCTGGGATCGACTTCCAGGATCCGCGCGGCGCTGGCCCAGTTATCCCCGGACAGGCTCAAGGCCTGGAGAATTTTCTTGCGCTGGTAATCGTCGACCGCTTCCCCCAGGGGCTGGAACGGCGCCTCAACCGTTTCGTCCAGAGGACTTTCGACGACCGCGCCCTGCCCGCCCATGGCGCTGTCGAGGTCCAGAATCTCTGGTTCCAGCGTCATGATCAGGGTGCGACTCGTGCCGCGGCTGAGCTGCTTCAGCGCGGCTCGGCTGATCACATGTTCCAGCTCGCGCACGTTGCCTGGCCAACTGTAAGTCAGCAGCGCTCGCTCGGCAGCCGGCGACAGGCGCAAACCGCGCAAGCCAAGTCGCGCCCGATTCAGTTCAAGGAAGTGCCCGGCCAGCATCAACACATCGTTACCCCGTTCGCGCAGCGGCGGAATCGGCACCGGGTAGACCGAGAGCCGGTGATACAGATCGGCCCGAAACAAGCCGTCGCGGATGCTGTCCGGCAGGTGCCGGTTGGTCGCGGCGATGATGCGTACATCGACGTGCAACGGCTTGTCGGCGCCGAGGCGCTGGATCTCGCCGTTCTGCAGGGTGCGCAGCAGTTTCGCCTGCACCGCCAATGGCAATTCACCGACTTCATCGAGAAACAGCGTGCCTCCGTTGGCGGCATCGAAACGTCCGGCACGGTCACTGGTGGCGCCGGAAAACGCACCTTTGACATGGCCGAACAATTCACTCTCCGCCAGAGATTCCGGCAAAGCGGCGCAGTTGACCTGCACCAGCGGCTTATGACTGCGACGCGACAAGCGATGCAAACGCCGAGCGAACAGCTCTTTGCCGACGCCGGTCTCGCCCAGCAGCAACACCGGCAGCTCGGAATCGGCCAGTACATCCAGCTCATTGAGC
This sequence comes from Pseudomonas sp. fls2-241-R2A-110, assembly GCF_030209165.1. Classification (NCBI taxonomy): domain Bacteria; kingdom Pseudomonadati; phylum Pseudomonadota; class Gammaproteobacteria; order Pseudomonadales; family Pseudomonadaceae; genus Pseudomonas; species Pseudomonas sp. fls2-241-R2A-110. The sequence continues at coordinate 90,120 of NZ_JARVSN010000029.1, forward strand.
AACTGGTGCAGCACTTCACTTTGCCCGAGGATTTCGCCTTCGTCCGTGGGCCTGCGTACGTCTTGAATATCGCTGCGGGACAAGCGCAGGCTGCGGTTTTCCTGTTCCAGTCGGGTGACTCGTACGGCGGCTTCGATCTGCAAGGTGCAACGCTTGAGCTCCTCCCGCGCATGGCTGTCGAAGGTCCCGGCGTGCAGCGCATCGAGGGTGATCGCGCCCCAGATGCGCCCCTCCACATACAGGCTCACGCCCATGCAGTCGTGCACTGGCATCGGTTCGCCGGCATGTTCGTCAAGCAAGCCGTCATAGGGATCCGGCAGGCGACTGTCGGGCTCGAACCAGGTGGGTTCGCGCGACGCCATGATCGCCGCCAGCCGCGGATGCTGGGCGATGACAAACCGGCGCCCCAACGCTTCATGCACCAGCCCGACCGTCGCGACGGGCCTGAGGCTGTCGTCATCCAGACGCAATAAACCCACGGCGCCACTGTTGAAGTACTCGCGCAGGGTCTGGACCAATCGTTGCAACCGCACGGCATTGGGCAACTCGACAATCAGGTCGGCCGCCAGGCTTTCACGCAGCATGGTAGTTATTACCCTCTATGGTTGGATTCACCCTAAAGCGTCCGGGTGTCTATCACCACAACTAAAAATTAAGCCATATTTTTCAATAGTTTATATATGGCATGCCGAATGCACTGAGCCTGGAGAACTGTTGAAATCAAAACAAGGAACCCCTGATGAGCCTGACTCTATTGGAACAAAGCCTCGGCCAGCTGGCCTGCGACATTCCCGGCGCCACGCGGATTTTTCACACCTTCAAACTCGACTTCTGTTGTGGCGGGCATAAAAGCCTGCGTGAAGCGGCTGCGGGCAAAGACCTCGACCCCGTCCCGATTGCCGATGCGCTGCACCGGCTGCAAGACACCGGCGAAACCCAGCACGACTGGCGAAACGAACCGTCAGAGCTGCTGATCGCCCACCTTCTGGCGCGCTACCACGCTCGCCACCGCGAACAACTGCCGGAACTGATTCGCCTGGCCCGCCGCGTCGAGCAGGTCCATGGTGCGCGCAGCAGCTGCCCCAACGGCCTGGCGGATCTGCTGACCGACATGCAACAGGAACTCGAAGGCCACATGCTCAAGGAAGAACAAGTGCTCTTCCCGATGCTGCAACAAGGCATTGGCCCTCAGGCTGCACCGCCGATCCAGGTGCTGCGCTTTGAACATGATCAACATGGCGAAGCATTGGAAAGGCTGCTCGCGCTGACCAACAACATCACTCCGCCGGCCGACGCCTGCAACACCTGGCGTGCCCTGTATCGCGGGCTGCTGGAGTTTCGTGATGACCTGATGCAACACATCCATCTGGAAAACAACGTGTTGTTCGTCAATGCCCTTAAACCTCGCCACTGATCGATTGCCGCTCACACCCGACCCGCGCCAACCCATCGGTTGACGCGGGTTTGTCTGTCAGGGATGTCGGGCGATCAACCGTGCCAATAGAACATGGCCTTGGCCAGGATCACGATCAAGACCATGTGCCCGAGGATGCTGCGGCGAATCCAAGTGGCGCGGGTCGTGGTAAGGCGTGCGCTTTTCAGCCAGTACGCCAGCAGGAAGTAATGGCCGATGATGCTCAAGGCCAGCAATATCTTCAGGCTCAGCAACGTGCCAAAACTGCTCGCCAGCGGTTGACTCAATACGCCACGGTGTTGCCACGCCAGGCTGATGCCGGCGCCATACAACAGCAACACCACGCCATGCAACACCTTACGCGAACGCACTGCAATCGCTTGATCGGCGCCCGTTTGCGCGCTAACCGCCACCTGCTGGCGGGCGTTATGCCAGATCACCACCTCGAAAAACAACGTGCCGATGAAGGCAATCGCCGCCAGCAAGTGAGTGACCAGTAAAAAGGGATACATCACTGGCAGCCTCCATCAGTTCACGTGGTTAGCCCGGATGACCGTCCACCCTGGACCGCAACAGCATCGGCCCATAACGCCAGGCATACAGTGCAAACGCCAGCGTCCAACACAGGCCGGCCAGCCACAACGCCGGCAAGGGGAAAAACAGGATCAACACGACCCGGCTCAAACAGGCCAGGTTGAGCAAAATGAACGCCAGCGTCATGCCCGACGGCGGTTCCAGCGCACGGCCGGTGTGGCCCAGGCTGACCCGCGCAATCATCGCCAGCACCAGGCCGCCTATTGCGCCTATCGTCAGGCAATGCACCGCCAGACTCGGGTTAATCGGCACACCGAAATGCCACAGCGCCATGCCTAGACAGGCCACCGCCAACCAGGCATAAGCCAGGTACAACGACCACAGCAACGGCACGCGCCACAGGGCACGATCATGCCAGCGAACCAGGCGTACCAGATGCCCAGCGGCCAACCCGGCGAACAACAGGCCCACCCAGAGATTGGGGTCGAGTGCAGGTCCCGCGGCATACAACAACGCCACCAGCGGTGAGCCAATCAACAGCAGCCAATCCAGCCACGGCCAGGGAGTCACACCATCGACCTTGCCGAGGCCGCGCTGGATGAAAAACGGAATGACGCGGCCGCCGATCAAACCCATCATCGCCGCCACCAGCCAGAGACCGGTCAACACGCCTTGACGCTGCCAGCCTTCATGACCTGCGACCAGGCCGAACAGGGACAAGCCGTCGGCCGCCGCTAACAACACCAGCACCACCACAATCGGGTAGTTACGTTTCTGCCGCACCTTCCACAAGGTGAAACCCATGAGCGCGGCCAGCGCCAGCGGGAACGCCAGTTCCAGCACCCCCAACACCGGCAACGGTGCATTGACCAGCCAGGCCACGCGCGCCAACAACCACAGCAACGCCAGCACGGCCAGCGGGTGCCCGCTGATGCCGGGGCGACCGGTCCAGGTCTGCACCGCCGTCAGCAGAAAGCCCGCGATGATCGCCAGGCCGAATCCGAACAGCAATTCGTGTCGATGCCAGCCCAGCCAGCCACCGGCCGGCTGCCAGTCGGAAAACACACCACTGAAGGCCGCCAGCCATAGCGGAATGACCAGCACCGCCAGCAGGCAGCCAGCGAGGAAAAATGGCCGAAAGGCCAAACGTAATAGCGGCGCGATAGCCATCGCTTTACGGCGGTCGAGCACTTGCATAAAGCCACTCCTTTACCTTGCTGCTGACCTGACGCCAACCCACAGGCGTCTAGGCAAGTCCGGGGGCAATCATCGGGTATTGACGATTGATTGCCTTTGTCGCAGATCAAGTGTGCAAAGGGCGTGCCCTGCAGCTTTCCCGTATTCCTGTGGCGAAGACCTTTGCCCTTGTGGGAGCGAGCCTGCTCGCGATGACAGCGGTACATTCAGCATCCATGTCGGCTGGCCCGCCGCTATCGCGAGCAGGCTCGCTCCCACAAGGGCGTTTGACTTAGGGTACAAATGACCGTTTTAGGGTTGTTTAAACCCTAAACCTCGTGGTCGTTTTTACCCTCCCATCTGACAAACCCAGTAAACAAAGGCCTCCGGGCATGGCCCGCGTCTTGCTCAATGGTTCAGGAATTAAGGAAACCTTGATCCTTCTCGATCCCCAGGAGTCGTCATGAAAAAAGTCATCCAGCCATTGGCCTGGTTTGTCGTGTTGACCTCGGTGCTGGCGTTGGCCAGCGGTGTCTCGCTGGGCCTCGTTTGACTAGATCGTCATCCCCTTCTCAAACTTCAGGATGAATTCTTATGGTGCTTCATCGCGTCCATCACCAGATTCTGCGCAGTCATCACTTATTCGAGCCGTTGAACGAAGAACAGCTGGATGAGTTGATGAGTACCAGCCATTTGCTGAGCATCGACAAAGGTGAACCGTTGTTTCGCCAGGGCGAGCCGGCAGACTCGTTCTATTTCGTGATTGCCGGCGCGGTGAAAATCTATCGCCTGACGCCCGACGGGCAGGAGAAAGTGTTTGAGGTGATTGGTGACCGGCAAACCTTCGCCGAAGCGATGATGCTGATGGACACCCCAAACTATGTGGCCTCGGCCGAAGCGATCTGTCCCACTCAGCTCTATCGGTTGTCCAACAACACCTACATGCGCCTGCTGCAAAGCAACAGCCGCCTGACCTTTGCGCTGCTCGGCAAGCTGTGCGTTCGTTTGCATCAACGGGTCAACGAAATCGAAACCCTGTCACTGAAAAACGCCACCCACAGGGTCGTGCGTTATCTGCTGACACAACTGGTGCGCCAGCAAACCGTTGACAGCCAATTCGAACTGCCAATGGCCAAGCAACTGATTGCCGGGCATCTGTCGATCCAGCCGGAAACCTTTTCGCGGATCATCCGTCGCCTGATCGATGAAAACATCATCACCCAGGACGGCCGCCAGATAGCCATTCTCGATCGCCTGCGCCTGGAACAGTTCGAGTGAGTGCCATGCCCGTCTGTTTGTATTGCCAACGCACCAACCCCGCACAAGAAACCGAGTGCCGCCAGTGCGGCATGCCCCTGCCGGCATTGGCCGCACGCGCTGCGCAACGTCGGCTGCGTCGGTTCATGTGGTTCTGCATCGGCCTGACGATCTTCTGCGTGACGATGTTTTTCTGGCTGCCACGCAGCATCAGTTGATGCTGCGTGCTCCCCCTTCAAGGTTGGGTCAACTGACGATACAACTGCGGCAAGCGCAGGGGTAATTGCTCGGGCTGGCGGATCAAGGTGTAGCCATTGGCGCCGAACATGTAAGGCAGGTAATCCCCGGCCTCGCGATCAATCGTGATGCAAAACGGTGTCAGCCCCTGGCGCCGCGCCTCCAGCACCGCTTCGCGGGTGTCTTCAACACCGTAACGCCCCTCATACAAGTCCAGATCATTCGGCTTGCCATCGGTGAGCAGCAGCAACAGTTTGCTGCGGCGCTTGCTCTTGCCCAGCAGTTGGGTGGCCTGGCGGATGGCGGCGCCCATGCGGGTGTAGTAACCCGGCTTCAGCCCCTGAATGCGGCCTCGGGTGTTGTCGTCATAACGCTGGGTGAACGACTTGAGTTCCTGCATGCGCACTTGCTGACGACGCAGTGAGGAAAACCCGTACAGGGCGAAGTCATCACCCAGCACCGACAAGGTTTCGCCGAACAGCAGCAGACTGTCGCGGATGACATCAATGACCCGGTGTTCATCGTTCAGGTGCGCATCGGTGGACATCGACACATCGGCCAGCAACAAGCACGCCAGGTCGCGGCGGGTCTGGCGTTGTTCCATGAACAGACCGCGCTCGGCGCACTGGCCATGCTCGCGTTCAACGTGAAAATCCAGCCAGGCCTGCATGTCCAGTTCAGACCCTTGAGGCTGCTGGCGTAACCATTGGCGATCGTTGCGCAGGTGTTCGAACTGACGCCGCAGGCGGTGCGCCGAGTTTTTCAGCCGTGGCGGCAATGGTTGCGCCTCACAGTCGCGGGGCACCATCATTTGTAGATTGACGAAACTGTCCTGCATTTGTTTTTTGCGATAGTCCCACTCCGGCAACTTGATGCCCTCGCCCAGGGGAATATCGTCGACATCAGCCGGCGGCAAATCCAGGTGCAACTTGAGGCCGCCGCCCTTGCGCAGACGGGTGCGCGACAGGCTCAGTTCGTCCAGGTCTTCGGCGACTCTGGCGGCGTCCGGATCTTCGCTATCGTCCGACCAGCGATCCAGGTCCACGTGTTCGGTCCAACTGAACAGGTTCTCCAGACGCACGATTAACAACCCACCATCGCGGTTGCCTTCATCGATCCGCTTGGCGCGTTTGCTTCCGCCTTTCTGTTCGCCGGGCGGGGTCGTCAGCGATTCTTCCGACTCATCACCCAAGTCAGCTGCCTGCGGGTTGGCGAGGTTTTGCGGCGGGTACAACCACAGCGGCAGCGGCCATGCGGCCCGTTCGCTGCGGGGGAAATGTTCGACACTCCCGGGCTCGCGCAACGCCTGGCATAACGCCCGTTCCAGGGCCGCTTCGCCACGACTCAATGTGGCCGGATCCGGACGCAATTGCAGGTGAGCATCGACCAGGCGTTTGTACCGGGCACGCAACGCGGGATAACGCCGCAACAGCAGTTGCGTCCAGCGTTGATTGTCCCGTCCCCAGTGCCGCATCTGACCGGCCTGCGCCGCGAGCAATGCGAGCCAACGATAGAGTTCCTCGTTCAGTGCGACTTCAGGAAACACCGCGAGGTTCGACGGCAGACGAAGGTTGCTTGCATCACACCACGCCAGGGGCACTTGCTTGCAGGTGCCGGCGATCTGTTGCAACACGTTGCGGCGCAACAGCAGATCGCGGTCGCTGGCGGCTTCCACACCAACACCGTTGGCGCCGCCCATGGCGCGGAACAACAGCGCCAGCGGGCGTTGCTGGCTGGTCAGTTCGACGCGCGCCTCGGGGAAATCCGGGCTGGCACGTCGGGTGATGAAGCGGTGCCAGACACTGCCTACCCATTCTTCCAGCTCGATGGTAAAGGCCATGACAGTTGCCCTTTTCTGTAAACCACAAAAACGGCCCGCTGTATCAGCCGGGCCGACCTTTTCTAGCCGTTACACCGGCTCATGAAGGAACCACCGCAGCCGGGGCGCGCAACGCTGCGCGGCCACGTTGCTTGAAGCTGAACAGGTAACAGAGCAGTCCCGCAAGGAAACCCAGACCGGCGCCGAAACGGGCCCAGAACAGCACCTGCAGATGTTCGACAGTGGCCATGAATGGCAACGCGACACCATCGACTTGCCAGCGTTGAAGGTAAACCTGAACAACTCCGGCTGCGGTGAGGAACAGCGTGATCATCACCATCGACAGGGTCATCAACCAGAAGCCCCGGATTTCGAGGGTCTGTGAGCGCTCATCGCCTGCTTCACCCAAGCCGCGCAGTCGTGGCATGGCGTAGCTGATCAAGGTCATCACGATCATCGCGTAGGCACCGTAGAAAGCCAGGTGGCCGTGCGCCGCTGTCAGTTGCGAACCGTGGGTGTAGAAGTTGACCGGAGCCAGGGTATGCAAGAAGCCCCAAACACCAGCGCCGAAGAACGCTGTGACGACGGTTCCCTTGGCCCACAGGGTGGCGGCACGGTTCGGGTGTTGCCGGCGACGCTTCTTAACCATGCTGAAGGCGAAGATCACCATGGCCAGGAAAGGCAGCGGTTCGAGTGCAGAGAAAATCGAGCCGACCCACAACCAGACCTCCGGCGCACCGATCCAGAAAAAGTGGTGACCGGTGCCGATGATCCCGGTAATCAGCGCCATGGCGATGATCACATAGAGCCATTTCTCCACGACTTCCCGGTCTACACCGGTGATCTTGATCAGCACGAACGCGAGCATCGAACCCATGATCAGTTCCCACACGCCTTCCACCCAAAGATGCACCACCCACCACCAGTAGAACTTGTCACGGGCCAGGTTGCCTGGGTTGTAGAAGGAGAACAGGAAGAACACCGCGAGCCCGATCAACCCGGTCATCATCACCATGCTGACGGTGGTCTTGCGACCTTTGAGCAGGGTCATGCCGATGTTGTAGAGGAAGCCCAGGCACACCACCACAATGCCCATCTTGGTGATGGTCGGTTGTTCCAGAAACTCCCGGCCCATGGTCGGCAGCAGTTCGTTGTGGGTCAGCCTGGCCAGGCCGGCATACGGCACCAGCAGATAGCCGAGGATCGTCAACACACCCGCGGCGGCAAAGACCCAGAACAGGATGATTGCCAGTTTCGGACTGTGCAGTTCGCGGTCGGCTTCTTCTGGAATCAGGTAATAGGCAGCACCCATGAACCCGAACAGCAGCCAGACGATCAGCAGGTTGGTGTGCACCATCCGCGCCACGTTGAAGGGAATGATCGGGAACAGAAAGTCCCCTATCACGTATTGCAGGCCCATGATCAAACCGAACAGCACCTGACCGAGAAACAGGATCAGAGCAAACACGAAGTACGGTTTGGCCACGGCTTGCGAGGCGAATTTCAGATGCGGATTAGCAATGCTCATCGCTTAGCCCTCCTTGTTTGGCGGCCAGCCATTGGTGTTGATGTTCGAGCTCCATTTGAGGAACTCGGCGATGTCATCCACCTCCTGGTCACTCAATTTGAACTGTGGCATCGCGCGCCGGCCCGGTACGCCCAGCGGCTGCATTTTCATCCAGGCATGCAGGAAGGGTTTGAACCCCGCCTCCCCGCCGCGACGCTGGAACACGTTGCCCAGTTCAGGCGCGAAGTAGGCGCCCTCGCCCAGCAGCGTGTGGCAGCCGATGCAATTGTTTTGCTCCCAGACCAACTTGCCGCGCACCACTGATTCGGTGAGCTGCGCTTCATTGCTGCGGGCCGGAAAGGTCTGTTCCGTGTGATAGGTCAAGGCCAGGAATATCAGGAAGAAGAAGATGCTTCCCCCGAAGTAGATATTCCTGGCCATGCCTTTGGTGAAGGTCTCTGACATGGTCGCTTCCTCTTTGCTTGGCCCGTCCATGATAGGAAGCGAAGGGTTGAAACCTGCTTGATGGCGATCAAGAAAGCCAGATGGTTTTGGTCGGGTATTGTCCACAACGCAGATCGAATGTGGGAGCGGGCTTGGTCGCTCCCACATGTGTATTCCTTCAGCGGAACGACAGCAGTGTCATCCCGATCACCGTCGCCAACACCAGCGCCCAGCTCAACATCAACCGGCGCCACAGTCGCGGCGCGTGGCGCATCTCCATGAAGCCGTCGGTGATCAGCCACGCCTTGCCCACCGCCACCAGCAAGATGGCCAACGTCAACAGCGATGTCGCGCCAACGTGGGCCAACGCCACCGTGCACACACTTAACGTGGCAAGCGCCGCCCAACAGACCAGCAATACCCTGGAAATAGACATGAGAACCTCGTCAACTCAGCACGTAGACCAGCGGAAACAGCATGATCCAGATCAGATCGACCATGTGCCAATAGAGCACGCCGGATTCAAACCCGCTGCGTTTGCTGGCGTCGTACAGGCCACGGCGGCAGCGCTCCGCGAGCCACCCGAGAATGACCATGCCGAGCAGTACGTGGAGAAAATGAAAGCCGGTGAGGATCCAGTAGAGGGTGAAAAAGGTGTTGTGCTCCATGCCCAGCCCCGAGGCGAGCAAGTGCCGGTATTCCTTGAGTTTCAGCACCACGTAGACACTGGCGACGAGCAACGCCATCAGCAGGAAGACCGCACCGTGGCGCGGCCGTGAGTGCCTGACGTGCTCTTGCGCCAGCGCGGCGAACAGGCCTGCGGTGAGCAAGCTCAGGGTCATCGCCAACCCGGTTGAGGTGTTCAGCAACAAACGGCTTTCGCTGAACATCTGCGGCTTGAGTGCCTGGGTCACGGCGAACGCCAGGATCAGGATGGCGAACACCGACAGCTCGGCCAGAATGAAAAACCACATCGCCAGATCGCCCGGCAATTGACGGCGAGAGACGCCCGCGGACTCAGCCAAAGTGGACATCAACCACGTCCATCAGCGCGGCAACGGTCAGCGGATCATCGCTCAGCGGCTCGGCCAGGCAGGCCATGCACGCCTCACGCGGGTTCATGCCGGAGCGGATCATGCGCGCGGTAAAAATCAGCAGCCGCGTTGAGGCGACCTCTTCCAGGTCATGTTGATCGAGCCGGCGTAGCGCCTGGCCCAATCGCACCACTTGCGCCGCCAGCGCGTTGTCCACCTGCGCCTCCCGGGCGACGATGCGTTCCTCGTCGGCCACCGGGGGATAGCCGAAACGCATCGCCACGAAACGTTGGCGGGTGCTGGGTTTCATGCCTTTTAGCAGGTTCTGGTAACCGGGGTTGTAGGAGACCACGAGCATGAATGACGGCGGCGCCTTCAGCACTTCGCCGGTGCGCTCCAGAAACAGCTCGCGGCGATCGTCAGCCAGGGGATGCAGTACGACCACGGTGTCCTGACGCGCCTCGACCACTTCGTCGAGGTAACAGATGCCACCTTCGCGCACCGCGCGGGTCAGCGGTCCGTCCTGCCACCAGGTGCCCTGGGCACCAATCAGATGGCGGCCGATCAGGTCGGCCGCGCTCAGGTCGTCATGGCAAGCCACGGTGTACAGCGGCAGTTTCAGCCGATGGGCCATGTGCTGGACGAAGCGGGTTTTGCCGCAGCCCGTCGGGCCCTTGATCAGCACCGGCATGCCATGACGCCAGGCTTGTTCGAACAGCGCCTCCTCATTATTGAGCGGTTGGTAGAAGGGTTCGATCGGGTGATCGCAAGACTGGATACGGTCCATGGGCTGCCTGTTCCAAAAGCGGATTCAAGGAACACGCTACGGTCCCCTGCGACAACCTGGCAAGTGAGATGGCCGGCAAACTTGATCGTCGTCAAGCGAACATTGGCCTGCTCGGGCATAGCCTTGCACGGCACTAAGAACCTGCGTTCTGCGCTGCCGTTTCAGCACATCGCAAAGGTCTTGCCTGAGGAGAAATGGAATGCTGATCAGCAATAGAAAAACGTTTGCCCTGACCCTCGCCACATTGTGTTCGTCACTGGCTCTGGCAGTGAGTCATGCCGCCAGCGCTGACGAACCCGCCGCCGCGACCAACCCGCCCATGGTCAAAACCGCCGGCGCTCCCGACATGAGCCAGACCGAGTTCGACTCATCCAAGGAAATCTACTTCCAGCGCTGCGCAGGCTGCCACGGCGTTTTGCGCAAAGGGGCCACGGGCAAACCGCTGACGCCGGACATTACCCAGAGCCGCGGGCAACCGTACCTGGAGGCCTTGATTACCTACGGGTCTCCGGCGGGCATGCCGAACTGGGGAACGTCCAATGCGCTGACCAAGGATCAGATCACGGTCATGGCCAAGTTCATTCAGCACACGCCGCCGACGCCACCGGAATGGGGCATGGCCGAGACGTTGAAAACCTGGAAAGTGCTGGTCAAACCCGAGGACCGTCCGAAGAAGCAGTTGAGCAAACTCAACCTGCCGAACCTGTTTTCAGTGACGTTGCGCGATGACGGCAAGATCGCCCTGATCGACGGTGACAGCAAGAAGATCGTCAAGCTGATCGAGACCGGTTACGCGGTGCACATCTCGCGCATTTCTGCTTCCGGTCGCTACCTGTTGGTGATTGGCCGGGACGCCCGGATCGACATGATCGACCTTTGGCCCGTGGAGCCGACCAAGGTCGCCGAAGTCAAAGTGGGCATCGAGGCGCGCTCGGTCGAGACCTCCAAGTTCAAAGGCTACGAAGACAAATACACCATCGCCGGTTCTTATTGGCCGCCGCAATTCACCATCATGGATGGCGAAACCCTTGAGCCCAAGCAGATCGTTTCGACCCGAGGCATGACCGTCGACAAACAGGAATATCACCCGGAGCCTCGGGTCGCGGCGATCATCGCCTCCCACGAATGGCCGGAGTTCATCGTCAACGTCAAGGAAACCGGCAAGGTGATGCTGGTCAATTACCAGGACATCAAAAACCTCACCGTCACCTACATCGATGCTGCACCCTTCCTGCATGACGGTGGTTGGGACAGCACGCACCGCTACTTCATGACCGCCGCCAACAACTCCAATAAGGTCGCCGTGATCGACTCCAAGGAGCGCAAGTTGACCGCGCTGGTGGACGTCGGCAAAACCCCTCACCCGGGTCGCGGCGCCAACTTCAACCACCCGACCTACGGCCCGGTCTGGGCCACCAGCCATCTGGGTGATGACGGCATCTCGCTGATCGGCACCGACCCGACCAAACACCCGCAATACGCCTGGAAGCAGGTCGCCTCGCTGAAGGGCCAGGGTGGCGGATCGCTGTTTATCAAAACCCACCCCAACTCTCGTCACCTGTACGTCGACACCACCCTCAACCCGGACGCCAAGCTCAGCCAATCGGTGGCGGTGTTCGACATCGACAAACTTGACGCCGGCTACACCGTGCTGCCCATCGCTGAATACGCGGGCATCAAGCAAGGCGCCATGCGCGTTGTGCAACCGGAATACAACAAGGCCGGCGATGAAGTCTGGTTCTCCGTGTGGAGCGGCCAGGCAGATGAGTCGGCGTTGGTGGTGATCGACGACAAAACACTGAAGCTCAAATCCGTCATCAAGGACAAACGACTGATCACACCCACCGGGAAGTTCAACGTCTACAACACCCAACACGACATCTATTGAGCTCCATCAATGCAAGGAAACACCATGAAAAACACTCTGTTTTCACTGTTCGCCCTGACCGCTGCGCTGAGTGTGCAGCCGGCCATGGCCCAAGACGCGCTGGAGTTGTTCAAGAGCAAACCCTGCGCAGCCTGTCACTCCATCGACACCAAAATTGTCGGCCCGGCGCTCAAGGATGTAGCGGCCAAGAACGCTGGCGTATCGGGGGCCGTGGACACCCTCGCGGGCCACATCAAGAACGGTACACAAGGCAATTGGGGCCCGATGCCCATGCCGGCAAACCCGGTCACTGAAGAAGAAGCAAAAATTCTCGCAACCTGGGTACTGACCCTCAAATAACCGCCTGGAGGGCGCCATGATGGTTTATCGACACGCAGTGATGCTGGCGGCCCTCCTACTCATTTGCGCCACCGCGGTTGCGGCGCCCGACGCCCAGCGTCAGGCGCAACTCGAACACCTGCTGACCCAGGACTGCGGCGCCTGCCATGGGCTGCACCTGACGGGCGGGCTGGGTCCCGAACTGACCCGCGCAGCGCTGGCCGGCCAGTCCAGGGACAGCCTGATTGCCACCGTCGCTCAAGGCCGGCCCGGCACCGCGATGCCCGGTTGGGCGCCATTGCTCAGCCCCGGCGACATCCGCTGGCTGGTCGATCTTCTTCTCCAGGGATATCCCGCACCATGATCCGTTCAATCCTGTTCTGCGCTGCAGCCGGGCTGTTGTTGTCCGCTTGCGTTCAGCCACCGTTGCGTGGCACTGGTGACCTGGGCGTGGTCGTGGAGCGCGCCACCGGCAGCGTACAAATCATCGAAAGCGATACCCGCACCGCGCTGGCGCGGCTCGAGGGTCTCGGCGACCTGTCCCATGCTTCAATGGTGTTTTCACGGGACCAGCGCTATGCCTATGTGTTCGGGCGTGACGGCGGCTTGAGCAAAATTGATTTACTGACCCGGCGCATTGATCATCGGGTCATCCAGGGTGGCAACAGTATCGGCGGCGCCATCAGCCAGGACGGCAAGCTGATCGCCGTGTCCAACTACGTGCCCGGCGGGGTCAAGGTGTTCGATGCCGACACCCTGCAACTGGTGGCCGATATTCCTGCCACGCCTCTGGCCGACGGCAGCAAACGCTCGCGGGTGGTCGGGCTGGTCGACGCGCCGGGGCAACGTTTTGTCTTCAGCCTGTTCGATACCGGCGAGATCTGGACCGCCGATTTCAGTCAGGGCAGCACCCCACGAATCAGCCGTTTCACCGGCATCGGTGAGCAACCCTACGACGCCCTGATAACTCCCGATGGGCGCTACTACATGGCCGGCCTGTTCGGTGAAGACGGCATGGCGCAACTCGACCTCTGGCATCCAGAGCGCGGTGTGCAACGGGTGCTCGGTGATTACGGTCGCGGCCAGGCGAAACTGCCGGTCTACAAGATGCCGCACCTGGAGGGCTGGGCCGTTGCCGACAACCAGGCGTTCGTGCCCGCCGTCGGCCGTCATCAAGTGTTGGTGATGGATTCACGCACCTGGCAGCAGACCGCTGCGATTCCGGTGGCCGGTCAACCGGTATTCGTCACCTCGCGCCCGGACGGTCGGCAGCTGTGGGTGAATTTCGCCTACCCGGACAACGACCGCGTGCAAGTCATCGACACCGAAACCCACGCCGTGGTCGCCGACCTGAAGCCGGGGCCGGCGATCCTGCACATGGAATTCACCGCACGTGGCGACCAACTGTGGCTGTCATTACGCGACGGCGACCAGGTTCAGGTGTGGGATCCGTACAGCCTGAAGCTGCTCAGCAGTCTGCCGGCCGCCGCGCCAAGCGGCATCTTCTTCAGCAGTCGCGCGCAGAAAATGGGGTATTGAATTGAACCTTGAACTGCTCAGCCGTCAACTGATCGACCGCTTCCAGCACGGCATGCCGCTGTGCCCGGCGCCGTACAAGGAGATGGCCAAGATTCTCGGTTGTCGAGAATCGCAAGTTATGGCTTGCCTGGAGGAAATGGACCGGGCCGGCACCCTCTCACGGATCGGCCCGGTGTTCGAACACAGCCGCGCCGGGGCCAGCACCCTCGCCGCCTTTGCCGTGCCCGCCGAACGCCTGCAACAAGTCGCCGAACGCGTCAGCCAATATCCCGAGGTCAATCACAACTACGCGCGGGAGCATTTCTACAACCTGTGGTTTGTGCTGACCGGCCCCAATCGTCAGCACATCGACCGCGTGCTCGAAGAACTAGAGAACGACACCGGCCTCATGCCGCTGGACCTGCCGATGTTGACCGCCTACCGCATCGACCTGGGCTTTGCCCTGGGAGAAAACTGATGAACCCGGGATTGAGCCCCAAACAGGCGCTGGCGCTGCGCCGACACCTTGAAGGTGGATTGCCGTTGGTATCGCGTCCTTATCAGGCCCTCGCAGAACGGATAAATGCTGACGAACACCAAGTGCTGGAACAAATGCATCAGTGGAGCGAACAAGGGCTGTTTCGCCGCATCGGTCTGGTGCTGCACCACCGCGCGCTGGGCTTTACCGCCAACGCCATGCTGGTCCTGGACGTTCCGGACGCGCTGATCGACGAAGTCGGCCAGCGGCTGGGGCGAGCGCCGGGCATCAACCTCTGCTATCAACGGCCCCGGCGCTTGCCGCAATGGCGGTACAACCTGTTTTGCATGGTGCATGGGCGTCAACGTGATCAGGTCCAGGCGCAGATCCAGGCATTGCTGGAAGAACATCTACTCAGCGACCTGCCCCATCAGCTGTTGTTCAGCACCCAAGTGTTCAAGCAGTGCGGCGGACGTTTTGCGCCCTCGCGAACAGGAGCGCCTAACCATGGATGACCTCGACCGTCGACTGATCAATCGGTTGCAATTGGGCCTGCCGCTGGTGCGCCACCCATGGCAAGTGCTGGCGGCCGAACTGGACAGCAGCGCCACCGAACTGCTCGACCGCCTCCATGTCCTGCTCGATGACGGGGTGCTCACGCGCTTCGGCCCGATGTTCGACATCGAACGACTGGGCGGCGCCTTCACTCTCGCCGCACTGGCGGTGCCGGAAGAGCGTTTCGACGAGGTCGCCGAGCAACTGCAAGCCCTGCCGCAAGTGGCGCACAACTACCGACGCGAACACGCCTGGAACATGTGGTTCGTCCTCGGTTGCGCCACTGAACAAGCGATCGCCGAAACCCTGCAGCACATCGAAACCCTGACCGCCCTGCCGTTGCTCAACCTGCCCAAAGAGGAGACCTACCATGTCGGTCTGTATTTCCCGGTCTGAAGACACCCTTGCACAGCGTCTGATCGTGTTGACCCAGGCCGGCCTGCCGTTGCTGGACGACCCTTGGGCCTGGCTTGCCGAACAACTGGGATTGAGCATCGAATCCACACTGGACCTGCTCAAGCGCTTGCAGGCTGAAGGCGCGATCCGGCGGATCGCCGCGGTGCCCAACCACTATCGACTGGGCTACCGTCACAACGGCATGACGGTCTGGGATGTGCGAGATGTGGACATGCCGCGCCTCGGTGCACTGATCGGCGCGCAACCCTTCGTCAGCCACTGCTACCGCCGCCCGCGCCGAACCGGCTGGCGCTACAACCTGTTCGCCATGGTCCACGGCCGCAGCGGCGATGAAATTGACAGTTACCGCGAGCACCTGCGCTATCTGCTGGGCGACGCGTGTGCCGCCGAAGAGATGCTGGTGAGCAGCCGCATCCTGAAGAAAACCGGCTTGCGTCTGCCCACCGCTTCGAACTGAATACGTCCCGACTCAAGGAGAGTTGCATGTTGAGGATCAGCCAATACCTGCGTGCGCTTGCCGGCCAGGCGCCTGCCCCCAGAACCAGTCCACCGGGCATACATCGGCCGCCGGTGGTGATCTGGAACTTGCTCCGGCGCTGCAACCTGACCTGCAAACACTGCTACGCCACGTCCGCCAACAGTGTCTTTCGTGACGAACTGGACACGGCCGCCGCGCTAACAGTGATCGACGACCTGCACGAGGCCGGCGTCAAGGTCCTGATTCTTTCCGGCGGCGAACCGCTGCTGCGCGAGGATCTGTTTGTGCTCAGCGCCTACGCCCGGGCCAAGGGCTTCTTTGTAGCCTTGTCCACCAACGGCACGCTGATCGACGAGCACAACATCGGGCAGATCAGCTCGGCGAACTTCGACTACGTCGGCATCAGCATCGATGGCCTGGAAGCCACCCATGACGCCTTTCGCCAACTCAAGGGCAGTTTTGCCCGTTCCATACAGGCGATCCGGCTCTGTCGCGAACAAGGGATTCGCGTCGGCCTGCGCACCACCCTGACCAGGGAGAACCACCCGCAATTGCCCCAACTGCTGGCGCTGATGCGCGAGTACGACGTGCAGAAGTTTTATCTGTCGCACCTCAATTACAGCGGTCGCGGCAAACGCAGTCGTCAACTCGACGCGCAAAAGCAGATGAGTCGGGACGCGATGACGCTGATCTTCGAGCGAGCCTGGGACGACATCCAACTGGGCCGCGACAGTGACTTTGTCAGTGGCAACAACGATGCCGACGCGATTCTGCTGCTGCAATGGGCCGCACAGCGTCTGCCGGAGCATTACCCGCGCCTGGAAAACATGCTACGCGCCTGGGGCGGCAACGCTTCGGGCAGTGGTATCGCCAATATCGACAACACCGGCGAAGTGCACCCGGACACCTATTGGTGGCAGCACTCGGTGGGTAATGTGCGGCACACGCCGTTCCGCGCGCTGTGGCTGGACCAGCCGGATGCTCTGCTGCTGCGATTGCGTGAGCATCCCCGCGCGGTCGGTGGCCGTTGCGCTCACTGCCGCTGGTTGCCCATCTGCAACGGAAATACCCGCACCCGCGCCTGGGCCGAGGGAGATCTGTGGGGCCAGGACCCCGGCTGCCATCTTAGCGATGACGAAATCGGCGCGCCGCCGCCCACGCCCCTCGCTTGCCTCAGCCACTGAATCGTCCGTCCGGCAAACCACCTGACCAAGGTTGGGGCCGGCGAACCTGATGAAGCCTCAAGGACGTCCCATGCACCCATCGATTATTTTACCGGCCGCGCTTATGTCCCCGTTCAGACCGGGCGAAGTCGCCCTGGTAGGCGCCGGTCCCGGCGATCCACGCCTGCTGACCCTGCGCGCCTGGAGCCTGTTGATGCAGGCCGATGCCGTGGTGTACGACCGTTTGATCAGCCCTGAACTGCTGACGTTGATCCCTCTGGCCTGCGCCAGGCATTACGTCGGCAAGGCCAGCGGCTGCCACAGCCTGCCCCAGGAACAGATCAACGAACTGCTCGCCGACCTTGCCGATCAAGGGCAGCGCGTGGTGCGGCTAAAGGGCGGCGACCCGTTCATCTTTGGTCGCGGCGCCGAGGAGCTTGAGTACCTTTTGCAACGCGGCGTTGATTGCCAGGTTGTCCCGGGCATCACCGCCGCTTCCGGTTGCAGCGCCTACGCGGGCATTCCGCTGACCCACCGGGACCTGGTCAACTCATGTCGATTCATCACCGGCCATTTGCAACGCGATGGCGAGTTGACGTTGCCCTGGAGCAGCCTCGCCGACGGCAGCCAGACCCTGGTGTTTTACATGGGGTTATCGAACCTGGCGATTATCGCCCGGCGCTTGATCGAAGCCGGAATGGCCGCCGACACACCGGCGGCACTGATCAGTAACGGCACCCGCCGCGACCAGCATGTCGCCCGTGGCCTGTTGCACCAACTGCCGACCCTGGCACTGGATTGCCCACCGGGCATCCCGACGCTGACGGTGATTGGAAAGGTGGTCGATCTGTTCGCGGCGCAGCACATGGAATACCCGGCGCGCCTCTACCCAAAACCTCCACGCAAGGTGGCGCTATGAGGCGCCTGGTGCTTGCCCAGTTGTTATGCATAAGTGCGGCGCAGGCTGGCGCAGCGGTTCCGGCACTCGAACAAGCGGCGCACGACTACCAACTACACTGCCAAAGCTGCCACGGCGCCAACCGTTTTGGCGCGGCGGGACCGGCGTTGCTACCGCAGAGTCTGAGCCGGATCAAACCGGACGAAATTCGCAGCGTGATCCAGAACGGTCGCCCCGCAAGCCAAATGGCCGGCTATGCCAACGTGTTCAGCCCGGCACGGATTGACGCGCTTGTGGACTACCTCCAGCAACCGCCCGCCACCGCGCCCACCTGGAGCAATGACGCCATTCTCGGCAGCCACTCGCTGCTCGCGGATGTCAGCAAGCTGCCCAACACGCCCCAGCATGGTGCCGACCCGCTGAACCTGTTCGTGGTGGTGGAGGCCGGCGATCATCACATCGACATCCTCGACGGTGATCGTTTCGAGGTGCTGGCGCGTTTTGCGTCGCACTTTGCCGTGCATGGCGGGCCGAAGTTCTCGCCGGATGGACGCTTCGTCTACTTCGCCTCGCGTGACGGCTGGATCAGCCTGTATGACTTGCACAACCTGAAGCTGATCGCCGAGGTCCGCGCCGGTCTCAATACCCGCAACCTGGCGGTGAGCAAGGATGGTCGCTGGGTGCTGGTGGGCAACTACCTGCCGGGCAACCTGGTGGTGCTGGATGCCCGCGATCTGTCACTGGTCAAAACCATCCCGGCGATCGGCGAGGACGGCACCGCGTCAAGGGTCAGTGCGGTGTACTCCGCCCCGACACGGGACAGCTTTATCGTCGCGCTCAAGGACGTGAAGGAAGTGTGGGAACTGTCCTGGGCCGGCACCCCGGATTTCGTGCCGCGACGGATCCACGCTGGGGATTTTCTCGACGATTTCTCCTTTTCCCCGGACTACAAACAGTTGCTGGCCACCTCGCGCAAGGCCCAGGGCGGTCAGGTGATCGACCTCGACAGTGGCAAGGTGATCACCGATATCGCGCTGCCGGGCATGCCGCATTTGGGCTCGGGGACCTATTGGAAACGTAACGGTGAGTGGGTGTTCGCCACGCCGAACATCAGCAAGGGGCTGATTTCGGTGATCGACATCAAGACGTGGACACTGATCAAGGAAATCCCGACCCTGGGGCCGGGCTTCTTCATGCGCAGTCACGTCAACTCACGGTATGCCTGGAGCGACGTGTTCTTCGGGCCGGACAACGATGCAATTCACCTGATCGACAAACAGACCCTGGAAATTGCCCACACCTTGCGCCCGATACCCGGAAAAACCGCGGCTCATGTTGAGTTCACCCGGGACGGCCGTTTCCTGCTGTTGAGCATTTGGGCCACCGACGGTGCGCTGATTGTTTACGACAGCAATACCCTGAAGGAGATCAAACGCATTCCGATGAACAAGCCTTCGGGCAAGTACAACGTGGGGAACAAGATTGAGTTTGCCGAGGGGACTTCGCATTAGGCCTTGGGGGTATATCCGTTTCTTTGGTAACGGCGTCTATCGGTTTCGCTTTTAGCGAGTCACTTTGGAAAAGCGTGTACGGACCGGACACAAACGCCCCAAAGTAACCAAATGTATGGTCAGCCCATCTTCTGCCACCCAGTACTGATGAACGGTAAATCGAGCTTGCGCTTAATGATTCCTGATCGTTCCCATGCTCTGCGTGGGAACGATCAACATCTACAGCATCGCGAGCAGGCTCGCTCCTGCATGTACTCCGCCCCTTCAGCCCAAGGTATAGCCGTTATCGACTTTCCAGTCCTGACCGTAGACACCCCGAGCACCCTGCGACAGCTGAAAGACAATCACATTGGCCACCGCCGCCGCATCGAGAAAATGGCCAGGCAACAGACGTTTACCAAGGGTGTCAGCGACGTCGCCGAGCTCCCCCTCGCTCAACCCAAGGTTGTCCCACATCGCCGTCGCGGTCGGCCCCGGGGAGACCAGATTGATTCGCACATCAAAACTCGCGAACTCAACGGCCAGTGTCCGCGCCTGAGCCACCAGTGCAGCCTTGCTGGCAATGCAGGCAGCCAACCCGGGAAAGCTCAAACCGGTGAGGAAGCTCCCGACAAACACCACCGAAGCAGGGTTCGCCAGTTGCCCACGCAACGCCGCCAGGGTATTCAGCGCACCGGCACCGTTGACCGCCCACTGTCGCTGGAAGGCCAACATGTCCAGACTGTCGGCCATTTCGGCGACTCCCGCGTTGGGCACCAGATAGTCCACGGGGCCCAGCGCCGCCGCACGCTCGGCCAGCTCGCCCAAGTCTTGCTGATTCGTGACATCCCCGGCAAACCACTGCAACCGATCGCCGTAGATGTGCTGCAAGGCCGGTAATTCACCGAGGGTCCGCGACATCGCCAGCACCTTCACGCCCCGTGGCAACAGCGCAGCACACAAGGCCAGGCCAATCCCGGAACTGGCCCCCGTGACCACCGCCAATCGATCCTGAAACTCGGTTTTCATCATGTTCTCCTGGGCATCGCGGATGCCAAGCACTGGGGACGTAGCGAGCCCCTATCTTTGAGCAGACAGAAAAAAACCGACTTGACGGCGATCAGGCTTTTTCGACAGCGTCAGGGTTGCTGCAGCAGCCCCGGAGTGATTTCGCTGAACCGCAACAAGCGACCACCCTGTTGCGCGATAAGCTTTTCAGCGGCCTCGCGACTGGAGAAGGACGCCAACACCACACCCATGGCGCCTTTGAGCTGGGTGCCGACCACGTAAAACGCATCTCTGGCATCGATCAGGTGGGCGTCATCCGGCGCGTTCCACGGACTGCGGCCCATGTCGTGGACATACAGTTTTGCATCGCCGTGATGGTTTTCCGGTTGCAGCCACCAACCGATCATTTCCGCCGTGGAGCAGAACTTCTTCACCCCGGCCCGCTCGACGACTTCGCCCTTGGGTCCTGGGAATCCGTTGATGATCATCCCGCAGACATGGCATTCATCACTGGGATGAAAGGCTGTGGCGGCGCTGCTGTAGGTGGCTTGCGCCGGATTGTCACAGGCCGTCAGCAACAGGCACATCATCAGGCCCGCCACCGCGCGCATTGTCGTCAGATAAAACGTACTCATCGTCAACTACTCCAAAACTATCAAAGTGAAAACTCATGTCGCCCGGCGACGAAACAACAGCCAGGCCGAGCCCAATGGCACCGCCACCCACAACGACAGGCACAGCCAGAGCATCGCGCCCGGCATCGGCAAATCGCTGCCCAGCGTCAGTACACCCGTGGTGCCCGCGCCGGGCTCAAAACCGGAGAGATTGATCAGGCGGTAGATGTCGGCCGGATTGAGCAGCAGTAACCAGGGCAGCACTTTCGGGTTGAACTGCCCTTCGCTGAGCACCAACAGCGCCAGCAGTGCCAGGTCGAACACCAGCACGAAGAAGAACCACACGCCCAGCGCCAACCCGGCGGCCGTGGATTTCTCGGCCGACACACTGCTCAGCACATAGGCCAGCCCCAGAAACCCCCAGCCCAGCAGCGTCGACGACGCAATGAACCGGCCAAAGGCCCAGAGCAGCAGGCTCAGTTCGACATCGTCCACCAGCACGGCGATGGCCAGCATGGCGCAGCCGAAACCAATCAGTGTCGCCAGCGCCAGGATCAACCCGTGGCCGACAAACTTGCCGAGCAGAATCTGCCCGCGACCCAACGGGTACGTCAGCAACAGCAGCAACGTGCCGCTTTCGTCCTCGCCGACGATGGCGTCATAGGCCAACAGCAACGCAATCAACGGCATCAAAAACGTTGCCAGACTGGCGAGGCTGGCGATGGTGGCCGGCACCGAGGTGAAACCCAATTGCCCGGAGGCCGCGGCGCCCAGCCAGGCGATGCCGATGGCCAATACCGCGAACAGCACACTGATCGCCAACAACCAGCGATTGCGCAAACCGTCGCTGAATTCCTTGCGGGCCATGTTCCAGACAGCGTTCATACGGCCTCCCCGATCGGCACCGCACCGGCCCGGCTCATGTAGTAGCGGTAAATGTCTTCCAGCGACGGCTGATGGATTTCCACGTCGGCCGGTTCGTCTTCATTGAGCAGTTGGCGCAACAGCCCGAGCTTGCTGCCATTGAGCGCGGCCACTTCAAGCCCTTCGACGCCCCAGCGCTCGGTGACGTGCCCGGCGTTGTTCCAGCGTTGCTGCAAGGGCCCGGCGTGCTTCAGGCCGTTGGCGCGAATCAGCGTCGGCAACCCCGCTTCCTCACGCAGACTGTGGAGACTGCCGAGAGCCAGCAGGCGTCCCTGGGTCAGAATCGCGGCGCGGTTGATGTGCGCCTCGACGCCCGGCAATACGTGGGAGCAGAGAATGATGCTGGTGCCCTGGCTGCGCAGACGATCGAGAAAGCGATAAAGGTCCTGGGTGGCAATGGGATCGAGGCCGACGGTCGGCTCGTCGAGCAGCAACAAACGCGGCTCGCCGAGCAGCGCTTGCGCCAGCCCCAATCGTTGACGCATGCCTTTGGAGTAGGTCTTGACCCGCCGATGCGCCACACCGGCCAAGCCGACTTCCTCCAGCAGTGCGTCCACTTGAGCGGACGCGGCACCTTTGAGTCGTGCGAAATGGCGCAAGGTCTCAACACCGCTCAGCTGTGGGTAAAAGGTCACGTTCTCCGGCAGATAACCGAGCAGGCGCCGCACGTGCGGATCACTGGGTAAACGGCCGAACACCCTGACCTGCCCTTCGCTGGCCTGGAGCAGGCCGAGCACCAGTTTCATGCTGGTGGTCTTGCCCGCACCGTTGTGCCCGAACAAGCCCAGCACTTCACCTTCCGCAAGGCTGAGGTTGAGCTGATGCAGCACGGTGGTGTGCCCGTAGCGCTGGCTGACGCCTTGGATGTCGACGACGTTCATGAGGTGGGCTCCTGGGTCAGGCTTGGCGTGGGTGACTTCATCAGAGGATGGCTGTCCAGGACACCCGGCGATTTCATCACCGCAAAGGCCCGTTGCACCCAACGCAGCAACTCGATGCCGGGGCTGTTCATCAACAGCCGCACCTGCGGGTACAGCCACAGCAGCCGGTCGACGTTGTCATTGGGTTCGTAGGCGATATCGCCCAGACCATCGCTGTTGCGATCCCAGCCCAGGTAATCGCTCCAGTAGTTGCCGCGGCCATCCGCCGACCATTCCTGCAAGCGGGTGGCGACATACTTGACCTGCCGTTGATTACCGACAAAAGCATTGTCGGCGATGCGGTTGTCTTCCGAGCCGGCGGTGAGGTGAATGCCCACGGCGCTGTGCTCAAAGTGGTTGTGTTCGATGCTGTTGAACAGTGAGTTGTAGATGAACAACGCCTTGCCCTCGGCACCGCTGATCATGCTGTCGCCGGTCGAGCCGTCGCGCACGTCAGTGACGAAGTTGTCACGCAAGGTTGAATAGGTGATGTAGTTCATCAGGATTCCGTAGTTCTGATCCTGTTCGGAGCGATTGCCAATCACCGTGAGCTTGCGGCTTTGCATCAGGGCGTAGCCGGTGCGGGTGCGACGGGTAGTGTTGCCGATCAGTTGGTTATCGTTGGCGAACATGTAATGCACGCCGTAACGCAGGTCTTCCAGGGTATTGCCCTGCAGCAGGTTGCCGTTGGAAGTGTCGATGTAGATGCCATCGCGGGTATCGCGCACCTGATTGTCAATGACCTTGGCGCCATGCACCGCATACAGATGAATGCCATTGCCGCGATCCTGGGAGCGCATCGCCGGATCCCCCTGAATACGGTTGTCGATCAGGCTCACATCCTGAGTGCCATCGACCCAGATACCGAACCCCTGGCCTTGCAGGCGATTGCCTTTGATTACCGCGCCATGGGCTTTGGGCTGGATAAACACCGCCGCATTCATTGCCGTGAGGTCGTGCCCCCAGTCCAGAAAGGTGCAGCCCTCGATGCCGACATCCGGCGCACTGATGATCAAACCGTTGCCCTGCCCCTCCCCCTGGAACACCGCGCCCGGCTCGCAAAGAATCTGCATTGGTTGATCGACGCTGAACGAACCACGGTATTCCCCCGCCGGCAGGTGCCAGCGTTGATCGGCGTCCACCTGAAACGGCAACGTGTTGATGGGTTGCACCGCCAGCGCGCTGCCGGACATCAGCAGGAGCGCAAGCGCAATGACCTCCACCGGGTTTCCCTTGCTCTGAGTCATTGCTTCGCTCCTGTCGACGGGCAACGGTCAGGCCTTCTCGACCTTCATGCGGCCGACCATTTCCATGTGCAGCGCATGACAGAACCAGCTGCAGTAGTACCAGTGCAGGCCGGCCTTGTCGGCGGTGAAGGTAATCGAAGACGTCTGCTGCGGGCTGATTTCCATGCTCACGCCATGGTTGGTCATGACAAAACCGTGGGTCACGTCTTCGATCTGGTCGATGTTGGTGATGGTCACGGTGACTTCGTTGCCCTGCTTGACGGTGAATTCCGACAGGCCATAGGCCGGGGCCATCGAAGTCATGTAGACGCGGACTTTGTTACCGTCGCGGATGACCTTGTTGTCGGTCTCCAGCTTGATCCCGTCCTTGGCGGCGATGGCCACGGTTTCGGCGAAAAACAGATCGTTGCGGTCCCAGATTTTCTTGGTCTTTATCTGGTCGCGGCGGGCCATGACGCAGTCGTGGGGTTCGGCGAAAGCCGGGCCGTCGTGCACCAGCTTCATTTCCTCGCCGGAGATATCGATCAACTGGTCGTTCTCTGGGTGCAGCGGTCCGGTCGGCAGGAAGCGGTCCTTGGAGAACTTACTCAGGACCATCAGCCATTGGCCGTCGGCGTCTCTGGTTTCCGTCAGCGAGGCATGGTTGTGGCCCGGCTGGTATTGCACGTCAAATTTCTGCTTGATGTAGTTGACCTTCTCGCCGGTGTACGCGCGAATGGCCTCCTCCACGTTCCACTTCACCACCTGGCTGTCGATAAACAGCGTGGTGTAGGCATTGCCGCGGCCATCGTAGGTAGTGTGGAGCGGGCCCAGACCCAGTTCCGGTTCGCCGACTACCACGTCGCGCGGGTCCTTGAATTTGTCGTCGAACAGATCATCCAGCTTCGCGGTGGCGATGATCGTGCAGGTAGGCGAAAGTTTGCCAGCGGCAATGAAGTACTTGCCATCGGGTGTCATGTTGATGCCGTGCGGGTTCTTCGGCACCGGGATGTAACGGGTGAACGCGCTGTCCTTGCCTTCGTCCTTGCGACCGTCGACCACTGGCACTTTTGAGCCGTCGAGGGTGATGAACTTGCCCGCCTTGATCGCGGCTTCGATGCGCGGGATGTTGAACACCACCACCCAGTCGCGCTCGTTGCGCATCATGCCGCCCAGGTCGTAGGCCTTCTCCGAGTTGTAACAGGTGGACGCTGCGTATTTGCCGGTGTAGTCGGCGTCGGTGTTGTCCAGGTTGCCGTCGACAATGACCTGGAAGGCCATCTCCATTTTCTCGGCATCGATGGCGTTAAACATCGTGTAGCTGTTCTTGTCCTGCAGGTCGAAGGTGCTGCCGTCATTGGGGTGTGGAATCACGAACTCGGCATTGGCGAACACGTATTTTGTGTGCGGCACTTTTTGCAGGCGCAGCCCGTGAACGGCCTGCACATTGGGCACGGTGAGCATCTTGTCGCACTTCATGATGTCCAGACGGATACGCGCAACGCGGCTGTTGGCCTTGTCGTTGATGAACAGGTATTTGCCGTCGTACTTGCCGTCGGTCATCGACAAATGCGGGTGGTGGCAGTCGCCATTCTTGAAATGAGCGCTGTCGCCCATGATCCGTTTGCTTTCGTTGGTCAGGCCCCAACCAGTGGCGGAGTCGACGTTGAACACCGGCACACGCAGCAACTCGCGCATCGACGGAATGCCCATGATCCGCACTTCACCCTGATGACCGCCACTCCAGAAACCGTAGTACTGGTCCAGCTCGCCCGGCCCGACGTGGGTTTTCAGTTGCGCGTCCTTGGCCGCTGCCGCCCAGGTCTCACGGGTAAACACCGCGCCACCGATGGCCGTGGCACCGGCCAGTACTGCGCCGGTCACCGCGCTGGTGCCCAGGAAGCCTCGACGACTGAGGCCGGTCGATTCCGGCACTTCAGTGGCTTTTTTGGATTCTGTGTCGTTCATCAGGTGTGTTCCTTGAAGGGATAAAAACGGTCACTGCGCACAGGTGCTCGCGGGGTTCACTCCAGAGCGTTCACTTCCACGACAGGTATCAGTTGCACAGGGGTGGGTGCCGGTTTGCCGCGCTTCTTGCGCTTGTTGATGAGCGGCGGGCATTTGTTCTCGTTGTGGTAAGTCATCTGGCAATCGAGGCAGTAGTGGCACTCGTTGGCATTGATCCGACCATCGGGATAGATCGCCTGGATCTCGCATTCCTTGGCGCACAGTTGGCAGGGTGTGCCGCAATCCTTGCGGCGTTTGAGCCAGTCGAACAGGCGCAATTTGGTCGGAATCGCCAGCGCCGCTCCCAACGGGCAGATGTAGCGGCAATAGACCTTGCGCGTGAAGACGTTGATGACCAGCAGCGCCACCGCGTAGGCCACGAACCACCACTGGCGGTCGAACCTGAGGGTGATGGCGGTTTTGAACGGTTCCACCTCGGCGAACAGTTCGGCGGTGGACATCGACTCCAGGGAGATGCCGAACAGCAGTAGCAAAATGATGTATTTGATCGCCCACAGCCGCTCATGGACCGCGAAGGGCAATTCGTATTGGGGGATTTTCAGCGTACGCGCGGCTTCGTTGATCAACTCTTGCAAGGCGCCAAACGGGCACAGCCAGCCGCAAAACACACCACGTCCCCACAGCAGAATGCTCGCAGCGGCGAAGACCCAGAGCATGAAGATCAGCGGGTCGGTGAGAAACAGCTCCCAGCGAAAGTGCTCGAACAGCGCATGCACAAAGGTCAGGACGTTGACCACCGACAGCTGCCCCAGCGCATACCAGCCGAGAAACACCACGGTAAAGGCCAGGTAACCCCGGCGCAGCCAATGCAGAAACCGTGGCCGGCGGGTGAAGGTGTCCTGCAGGAACAGGATCACCGTCAGCAGCAGTAACGCGGTCCCGAGCACGGTGATCTGAAAGGATTTCTGGTACCAGATGGTCAACCACATCGGCCGACCGGCTTCCTCGAGGGCGGCCAATTCTTCGGGGCTGGGCAGTGGCCGTTCAAGGTACAGCTCGGGCAGTTGATAAGGCAGTTCGAAGCTGCTGAACGTGCCACTGAGCGGCCCGGTTTGGCGACGCACCAGCAATTCCAGGGACCAGGGCGATCCCGGGTCGAACCGGGCTGGTTCGCGCACGATGAAAATCGACATTTCAGTGAATTCCGGCATGCCCTTGGCAAACACATCTGAGAGCCGCTGATGGTCCATGTCGCGAAAACTGATGACGTTGCCGAACTGGCGCAGTTGCACCCGATCGAAGATCCCGCCGCGCACATACCCCGAGCCTTTATAGGAAAACAGCCCGCGCCCCAGCACCGCGATGGCCTGCTCGCCGGGCTTGAGGTCTTGCATGAGGAAACGATATTGGTTGTCGCCCAGCAGTGCGCGGCCAATGGTCGGCGGGTTCAGGTCGGCGGTGTACAGCTCGATGAAGGTGTCATCCACTTGGTCGGAGGGGGCAGTGTCGACGCCTTCGGCTTCGGTGCCCTTGAAGGCGGCGTCGACCTGGCCACGGGTCAGGTTCAAGCGGCGGATGGCGCCATTGCCGGTCAGTTGTTCCCAGCTGGCGGGCTCGAAAAAGTCCTGGCGGATGGTGGCGGGCTTATTCACCACCCCGCCCTTGTCCTCGATTAGCTTGAGCGACACGGCCACTTCATGGGCGGCGCGCATGATGACTTCATTGACCACCATGGCGGTGACAGTTGCGCCAGCGATGGCATCGACGGTGACCGCGTTCGGGTCGCTGGAATGGCCGACGACAACCCGCTGGCTGACCTTGATGCCTTTGTACCTGGCGCTGAAACCGTGAAGTTTTGCCTCAGGAATGCCAATCAGCAGAATCGGTTCATGGTGCTCCAGCACATAGGCATCCTGAATCACGCCGGCCGTGTCGAGGATCACCTGGGTATTGATTGGCTTGCCCGAGTAGGCCGGAATATCCACCACGTCCAGGCTCTGGAACACATAACCGATGACTTTGCCGGCGGCGGACAGCGTGCGCACCTTGAACCGGCCTTCGGGGGCGGAAACGGAGTCGGTATGAGGGAAGGTTTTTTCGATGCGCTGCTGCTCGATGTCTCCGTATTGCTTGGCCTGCACCGCCTCGAAGGTAGCGAACATCACCACCAGCATGACCACCAGCGCGACGCCCCAGGCGCGTAGGTTGCCGTGTATCAAAGGCTGATGGGTTGTCATGGGTTCGCTGATTTAAAAGGGGCTTGCGGTCATGTTAGGGAGCGTTGCGCCCCCGGCCCTTGATTGAAATCAACTTGCGAAAATACCCCCCCGGATGGCACGCGCCAGGGGCTCAAACCGTACGCGAAAACTGGCCTTTTTGTTCACCCCCCAGATAGGCGTCGAACGCCATCGCGGCACTGCGCATCATCAAGTGCCCTTGCGGCAACAGCACCAGTTCGTCGTGGTGAATCTGCAGCAGCCCATCGCGAACGTGCTCGCCCAACTGCGCCAATGCCTCGGCAAAGTACTCGGTGAAGCAAATGCCGTGACGCGCCTCATACGGGCTGAACGCGATACGGCCATGGCACATCAAGTCGCTGATCACCTCACGGCGCAGCAGGTCGTCGGCATTCAAGCGGTAACCCCGATGCACCGGCAACAATCCTTGATCGATTCGCGCGTAGTACTGCGAAAGCTCCTTGACGCTTTGGCTGTAGCTGTCGCCGACCTTGCCGATCGACGACACTCCAAGGCCGATCAAATCGCAGTCGGCGTGGGTGGAGTAGCCCTGAAAGTTACGCTGCAGGGTGCCATTGGCGCGGGCCAGCGACAGCTCGTCGTCCGGCAAGGCGAAATGATCCATGCCGATATAGACGTAACCGGCCGCGGTCAGACGGCGGATGGTCAGTTCAAGCAATTCCAGCTTGCGCTCCGGTGGCGGCATGTCGGCGGGACGAATCAACCGTTGTGCGCGAACCATCTCCGGCAAATGTGCGTAGCTGTAGGCGGCAATCCGGTCCGGACGCAGCGCTATGATCTTGCTGAGGGTGACGTCGAAACTCTGCACGGTTTGCAGGGGCAGGCCGTAGATAAGGTCGACGCTGATCGACTTGAATTGCGCCTCGCGTGCCGCAGCAACCAGCGCATAAATCTGCTCTTCACTTTGCTGGCGATTGACCGCGGCCTGCACGTCCGGGTCGAAATCCTGCACGCCGAAGCTCAGGCGATTGAAGCCTAATTGGCGCAACGACCGAATTTGCTCGGTGCTGATGGTGCGCGGGTCGACCTCGATGGAAAACTCGTGATCATCGCTGTCATCCATGTTGAACGCTTGGTGCAGGCAGTCCATCAGGTCCGCCAGCTGTTCGCTGGTCAAGTAGGTCGGCGTGCCGCCCCCCAGGTGCAGCTGAGTCAGTTTGCGGGTGTTGTCGAACAAGGCCGACTGCATCGCGATTTCACGCTTGAGGTATGTCAGGTACTCGACGGCGCGATGGGTTTTCTGGGTAATGATTTTATTGCAGGCGCAGTAGTAACAAAGGCTTTTGCAGAACGGGATGTGGATGTACACCGACAGTGACTTTGGCGCGACCACCTGATTGCTGTCGCGGGCGGCACGCTGATAGTCGTCAACGGCAAACGCCTGATGAAACTGTGGCGCAGTGGGATAAGAGGTATAGCGCGGCCCCGGACGGTCGTATTTTTCGACCAGGGCGCGATTGAAATCAAAAGTCGTGTTCATGATTGATCAACTCGCAAGGGGGTTAATGCCTCGCACCCCAAATCCTTTTCAAACAGGTTGCAGATGGCATCCACTTCTGGCCGACCGGCGGGAAGAATGCTGATGAAACGGTCCGACAACTCAATCAACCCATCGCGACTCAATTGCTCCAGCAACGGCCAGACGGACGAGAAATACCTGGAAAAAACCAGCCCATAACGTCTTTCGATGGCGCGGATATCGAGTTCCAGATCACACGCCAGTCGCTCCATGACCATTTGCCTGATCTGCTCCCCTGCCTCGAAGCGCCAACCACGGCACGTCGGCAATTGCCCGCTGTCCAGTTGCTGCTGATAACTGTCAATCCCGTCGGTATTTTGCGTATACAAATCGTCGATCTGGCTGATGGCACCCAAACCGAAACCGATATGATCGCAATACCCGTGACGGGTGAAACCCTCACAACTGCGGCGTAACCGGCCTCGCTCCTGAGCTATCGCCAGATCATCGTCGGGCCGGACAAACTGGCCCAACCCGATGTAGTGATAACCCGCGCACATTAGTTGTTCAAAACAGATCTGACGCATCGCGCCTTTAGCGTCCTGGCTGCACATCGCTCTGGCGGTATCAGCGCTCACTGGCCGATAGCGTCTTGGTGGCCGTGCATAGTCGAACACCATCAACCTGTCCGGCTCCAGTGCGATTATCGTCGCCAGTTTCAGCGCGAAGCTTTCGGGTGTCTGCCACGCGTGCCCAAAACCCAGGTCGACGTTAATCGATCGATAGCCAAAAGTGCGCGCGGCATCGATGAGCGAGTGGATCGGCGCCGGGTTCTGGTAACACGCCACCGACCTTTCACAGTCGCTGTCAAAATCCGGAACGCCGATGCTGACATGATTGAAACCCTGGTCGCGCAGCACGCCCATGGTCGCCCAATCGGTTTGATAGAGATCGACCTCGACGCTGTAGTCGCCGCACTCATGGACGAGAAAGTTGAATCGGCCACGCAGATGACTCATCAGCCGCTCTATGTGAGCAATGGTGAGTGTTCCGCCGCCCAGATGAAACTGCTCCACCCGTTGCTGCGCATCCAGGTGGCAACCGACGAGGTCGATCTCCTGCTCCAGATGCTGGAGGTACTGCTCAATATTCTGGTGCTCGTCGGCGCTATCGCGAGGGGAACAAAAGGACAGCTTGAGGCTGGAGGGCAACTGCACGTTCAGGGACAACGGACGTCGCTTCTGGCGGCTGACGCGCAACGCGCGAAGCAGATCCAGTGAGCCGATACCCTCATGGAATTTTTGCGTGTCGGCATGACAGTTGGGGTCGAGTACGCCCTGATCGCACCGGGCGATCAGCGCGCCGGGGTTGTGAAAGAAATCGAGCATGACGAGTCTCCGAGACTGGCTGCGGATCATCAGTGTCGAGGTTCGACGACCCATGCGCCTTGATTTGCATCAAGCACAAGCAAAGTCCTGGAAGAACAGACCACCGATCAAAGCCATCACCAGGTCAGATAGAACATTCCCTTGGCCAGCAGCACGATAACGACCATGTGACAGAACAAGCTGCCGTGGATGAACTGCAGGTATCGCGGGCTCATTCGGCCACTTTTGAACAAAAACATAGCCACCAGGAAGTGCAGTAACACGCTCACGGCCAGCGCAATTTTCAAGGCCAGCAATGTGCCGAACGATGACGCCAATGGTGAGGCAAGGACTGGCAGGTAGCGCAGCCAGACCATGCCAAGCCCCGCACCGAACAATACCAGCAGCACCCACGGCATCAGCGTGCGCGCTCGCCGGCCGATGCCCTGCTCGACCAGCAGCATGACCCTGGCGGGTAGCTGTTTGCGGATGCTTTCAAGGAACAGGACTTCGAAGAACACCGTGCCGATAAAGATCAGCGCGGCAAACAGGTGCAACGTCAGAATCAGCGGATAGATCATAGAGGTTTCGCCTTGAGTCAAGGCAACCCGTTACGGTAAAAGTGCACGGGATGTCGGTCTCTGGAGACTACAGAGCCGTCCGATCCATGTGGTTGACATCGATCAAGAAAGCCACAAGTCCCACACTCATCGTGCTAGATCATTATCGAGCGTGCAGGAGCGACCGTTTTCCGTTGCTGTCGATACCGCACGATCAACGACGCAAAAATGTACTGGGCAAGGGACGCCAGGCCGGATAAGGCGCCTGGCCCCCAACACTCTGTTACCACACAGCAATATGGGAATCCGCTCTCGGCTCAGTACCGCCGCACAGCACACCAGTGTCCGGGTCCCGGATGATGATCTGCCCTCGCCCATAATTGATCAGGTCGCAATCGACCTGAATCCGGTGTCCGCGGCGCGCCAGCGAAGCCGCCAGATCCCGAGACGCTCCCTGTTCGATGCCGACCTTCATTTCCCCTAACCATTGCCACCGTGGCGCGTCCAGCGCGGCTTGGGGGTTAAGACCAAAATCCACCAGGTTCATGACCATCTGCACATGGCCTTGGGGCTGCATGTAGCCACCCATGACGCCGAACGGCCCCACCGGCACGTCGCCTTGACTGATGAATCCGGGAATGATGGTGTGAAAGGTTTTTTTGCCCGGTGCCAGGCAGTTGGCGTGGTCAGGGTCGAGACTGAATTCCTGTCCACGGTTCTGCAAGGCGATGCCGCTGTCTGGCAGCACCACACCGGAACCGAAGCCGTGGTAGTTGCTCTGGATGAAGGACACCATGTTGCCCTCGGCATCCGCCGTGGCCAGGTAAACCGTGCCGCTGGCATGGGGATCACCGGGATTGGGTTCACGCGCCTGATCAGTGATCTGTTCGCGACGATGGCTGCTATAGGCATCGCTGAGAAGATCAGCCACGGCCACACGCATATGCAGTGGATCGGTGATGTAATGCAGCCCGTCGCTGTAGGCCAGCTTCATGGCTTCCAGTTGACGGTGCCAGGTCTGCTGGCTGTCGCGGTGATCGAAGTCAAAGCCCTCAAGGATTTTCAGGGTCATCAGGGCGACCAATCCTTGTCCGCTTGGGGGGATTTCCCACACATCGTAGCCGCGATAGTTGATGCTGATCGGGTCCACCCATTGGGCGCGATAGTCTTGCAGGTCGCTGGCGCGCAGGTAACCGCCGGTGGCGCGGGAATGGGCATCCAGACGCTGAGCCAATGCACCGCGATAGAGGCTTTCACACGCGGTGTCAGCCAGCTCTTGCAGCGTTCGGGCTTGCGCCGGGTTGCAGAATACTTCACCGGCCTTGGGTGCACGGCCATCGATCAGGAACGTATCGAACCAGGCGTCGAGCACCGGGTCTCGATGGGGGCTGAATTCATCCAGAGCCGTCTGCCATTGTCGAGCAACCACCGGAGACAGTGGAAAGCCATCCCTGGCCAGACTGATGGCGGGCTGCAGCAAGTCGGCAAAGGGCAGCTTGCCGAACCGTTTGGAGAGCTCCGCCCAGGCCGATGGGCAACCGGGCACCGTGACCGGCGTCCAGCCATAAAGCGGCATCTGCTCGTGACCGCCCGCCTTGACTGCATCGATCGTCAGCGCTGCCGGCGCCTGTCCATTGCCGTTCAACCCATGCAATTGGCCTTTGCTCCAGACCAGAGCAAAGGCGTCGCCGCCCAAGCCGCAGCCGGTGGGCTCAACCACCGTCAGCGCTGCCGCCGTGGCGATCGCGGCATCAATGGCGTTACCGCCCTTGCGCATAATTTCGATGCCGGCCTCGGCGGCCAGGGGCTGCGAGGCCGCGACCATGCCACGCCGGGCAAACACACTCTGACGTTGCGAAGGATAGGGATATTCGTGGGCAGAAAATTTCAACATGGCAAAAGCTCTTCCAATCAAAGATTCATTGGCCGCAGGTATCCGGTTCCATGCCGGGTGAAAAAAGACCCGACTGAGAAGGTCACAGCACGCGGCTGAGAAAGGCCTGGGTTCGCGGGTGGGTCGGTCGACTGAAGATCTGCTCCGGCGGCCCCTGCTCGATCAATTCGCCCTGATCGAGGACCACCACGCGGTCGGCGACTTCTCGGGCAAACCCCATTTCATGGGTGACCACCACCATCGTCATGCCGTCATCGGCCAACTGCTTCATCACCTGCAGCACCTCGCCGACGGTTTCCGGATCGAGGGCGCTCGTGGGCTCGTCGAACAGCATGGCTTGAGGTTTCATTGCCAGCGCCCGGGCGATTGCCACGCGCTGCTGCTGCCCACCGGACAACATCGACGGGTAATGCATGGCCTTGTCCGCCAGACCGACCCGCGCGAGCAAGGCCCTGGCCTGTTCCAACGCTTCGGCGCGTGGCACGCCGAGGACCTGAATCGGCGCCTCAATAATGTTTTCCAGCGCGGTCATGTGGGGGAACAGATTGAATCGTTGAAAGACCATCCCGATGTCCCGACGCTGGCGAGCGATGTTGCGTTCGGAGTCGCGCACCAGGCTGCCATCGGCGCGCTCTCGATACCCCATGGCTCGGCCGTTGACGCGAATGCGCCCGCCCTGAATGTCCTCCAGCAGATTGATGCAGCGAATAAAGGTGGTCTTGCCTGAACCCGAGGCACCGATCAACACCACGACTTCACCGCGCCGCACCTGCAAGGAAATTCCCTTGAGAATCTCCAGGTCGCCGAAGGACTTATGAATGTCCAGCGCCTCGATGATCAGTTCTTCACTTTTGTGCGCCATGCTTAACGCCCCCTCAGCAATTTCAACGTGCCGCGGCCGAACATGCGACTACCAGCCGCCGGCGGTGCGGGTCGATCGGACTGCCCGAAACGCGCTTCCAGCCAACGCTGGAAGAAGCCCCAGAGGGTGGTCAGCAGCAGGAAATAAATCGCCACCACCAAGTACAGTTCGAAGACCCGGAATGTCGCCGACGTGACCATTTGCGTACTGAGCAGTAACTCCTGCACGCCAATCACGCTGACCAGTGTCGTGTTCTTGAGCATCACGTTGAATTCGTTGCCCAACGGCGGAACGATGACCCGAAACGCCTGAGGCAGAACGATACGCCGCATCAGTTTGGCGAAGGTCATGCCCAGCGAACGCCCCGCTTCGTACTGCCCCTTGTCCACCGCGCCGATCCCGGCACGAATGATCTCGGCCATGTAGGCACCCTCGTTCAGGCCCAAGGCGATGATCGCTGCCTGGATATTGCCCGGCACCACCAACCCCAACAGCGTCACGTCTTCGAAACGGAAGATGCCGCCCGCTGCCAATGCGGTATAGAGAAAAACGATTTGCACCAATAACGGCGTGCCGCGCATCAGCCATACATAAAACCGCACAGGCAGGTTGAGCAAAGGGTTACGCGACAGGCGCATCAACGCCGCCGCCAGACCCAGCACGCAGCCCAGCGTCATTGCCAGCACACTGATCAGGCAAGTCAGCCAAAGTCCGGTGAGGTACACCCCGCTGGGCTGCAACAGGTATTGCCAGAACACATCCCAATTGAAATTCATCGAGTGTTCGCCTCAGTCGAGTGTGTCGCTGGGAACATGCCATTTGCTCAGCAACTGCACGTAACTGCCGTCGCTGCGCATGTCACTGATGATCTGTTGCACCGCTGCGGTGAGCTGCGGATCATCCTTGCGAACGCCCAAACCGGTGAGTATCCGGCTGAACGCCGGCACCCCTTCCTCGAACAGATCGGGCGCCATGGCCGCGTAGTAACCGGCGGTTTCCACGGTCGTACCGTAGGCGTCCACCTGACTGATGCGCAGCGCCTGAAAGGCGTCGGTATCACTGTTGTAGACCACCAGTTTCATTGGGGGCTTGCCAGCCTTGGTCAGTTTTTCGTTCTCGGCGTCCAGCAAGGTTTTGATCGTCGAGCCGTTGAGCACGGCGACCTTGTGCCCGGACAGTCCATCCAGGGTCTTGATGCCCTTGGGA
Source organism: Pseudomonas sp. fls2-241-R2A-110 (assembly GCF_030209165.1). Classification (NCBI taxonomy): domain Bacteria; kingdom Pseudomonadati; phylum Pseudomonadota; class Gammaproteobacteria; order Pseudomonadales; family Pseudomonadaceae; genus Pseudomonas; species Pseudomonas sp. fls2-241-R2A-110. Next base: position 125,798 of record NZ_JARVSN010000029.1, read on the forward strand.
TTGCCTTTGGGAACGACCACTGACTGGCTGGAATACATGTAGTTGACGATGTCGATCACTTCCCGGCGTTCGGGCTTGTCGAACAGCTGATCAACGATCATGTCGCACTGCTGGGCAAGCAATGCCGGCAGCAACCCGGAGAACGGAATGACCCGCCATTGCACCGGTTTGTCTCCCAGCCGTTTGGCGATTTCCAGCCCCAGGTCGACCGTCAGGCCCCGGGGCTTTTGCGCCTCATCGAAAGACACCAGGGGCGGTGAATCCATGCCCGAGCAATAGGTGAGTTTGTCAGCCTTTTGCAGTCGCTCCGGCACTTGTGGCGTAGCAAACGCCCACTGTGTACAGAGTCCGAGGGAGATGGCGGCGAGTAACATTTGGCGTTTATGCATGACGAGACACTCCAGTTGTTTAGTAACGGGGCAGTACTCAAAGTCAAAACACACTGTCGGGTTGATGCCCGATTCTATTTTTCCGATTGCAGAAACTGGATCAGCGCCGGCACCGTGCCCTCGATGTGCTCGCGCACCACCGCCTCGGCCCGGTCGACATCGCCTGAGCGGATGGCGTCGAGGATCACCGCGTGCTCCTGGCGAGCGCTCAAGGGTTTTTCGCTGTGTTGCAGCCACAGACGCATTGGCGCCTCGATCAACGAATACAGCGCCGATATCTGCTTCATCAGCCGAGGACGGCCGCTGAGGCTGCACAGGTGTTCATGGAAGGCACGATGAAGCCTGACCCACTCGGCGCTTTCGTCGCGGTAGTCATCCATCTCGTCCAGCATGCGTTCCAGAGCCGCCAGCTGACGCTCACCGATCCTGGACACGGCCACGCGGATGGCCAGGCCTTCGAGGGCACTGCGCATCTCGAATACTTCGTGTAATTCATCGAAATTCAGGCCACTGACGATGGCGCCACGGTTGGGCCTCAGGGTGACCAGGCCTTGCGCATCGAGACGGCGAAAGGCTTCGCGCACCGGCATCCGGCTCATGCCGATTTCGCTGGCAATGTCCTCCGCGATCAGCCGATCGCCCTTGCGGTAACGACCACCACAGATTGCTTCCAGCAAAAAGTTGTAAGCCTCCTCCTCGGCGGTCAGGGGCTGACGTTCAACGTAGGCGGGAGCGAATTGCATAAAGTCACCTTTTGCAGTTTTGTATCCAATTATCCATGGATTCAAAAAAGCAGAAACCGTGCCATTTCGCTTGATACGGCTTCAAGGTCTTCATTGGAAAGGAGTTTCGACTCAGGAACCGATGAGTCTTTGATCAGCGTGCGACTCGCCGTGTGCTACGAAATGGCTCAGCGCGCCCCAAATGGGTGAAAAATGGTAGCCAGGTAACAGATCATCTCGCCGAAAACCTGCCCACCCGGATGGCTCAGGATTTCACGATTTTGACACTTGCGAAGGTTGACTCATCACGCGCCTGATCGAGCAAACTCATCGACCTTGCCGGTGGCAATGCCTGCGCAATCGGGCTGGCTGTCACTTGGCGTTGCGTTTGCGTGACCGAGCGCTCCTCGCTGGGAGGAATGCCGAAACACTCGCGATAGCACTTTGAGAAATGGGGTGTGGACACAAAGCCACATACCACCGACAACTCCACGATGGAGATCGGTGTTTGCTTGAGCAACTGACGCGCGCGGATAAGGCGCAGCTTGAGGTAATACCTCGAAGGCGAGGAATGCAGGTATTTCTGAAACAACCGCTCGAGTTGTCGACGGGACAAACCGACATAATTTGCCAGTTCATCCAGTTCGATCGGTTCTTCCAGATTGGCCTCCATCAGCGCCACGATTTCCTGCAACTTTGGTTGATGGGTACCGAGCATGTGCTTGAGGGGGACTCGCTGGTGATCCTGCTCGTTGCGGATGCGCTCGTAGACAAACATTTCGGAGATGGCCGCCGACAGCTCATGACCATGATCGCGACTGATCAGGTGCAGCATCATGTCCATGGGAGCAGTTCCACCCGAGCAGGTGAAACGGTCACGGTCGAGGGTGAACAAACTGGAGCTGAGGTTCACTCGCGGAAAAGCTTCTTGCATGGCAGCCAGAAATTCCCAGTGCACGCTGCAGTCGAAACCATCGAGCAACCCAGCCTGGGCCAAGGCCCAGCTACCTGTGCACACGCCCCCGATCCGTTTCAAGCGCCGCGCCTGGGATCGCAGCCAGGTAACGTGCTCCCGGGTCACAGCGCTTTGAATGCCAATGCCACCGCAGACGATCACCGTATCAAGCGCCGGTGCACTATCAGTCGATGAATCCGGCGTGATCGGCATGCCGTCGCTTGCCCATACCCGCTCGCCTCCCAGACTGAAGGTGTGCCAGCGATACAGTTCCTGGCCGGTCAACTGATTAGCCATTCGCAGAGGCTCAACGGCAGACGCCAGAGAGATCAACGTGAATTGGTCCAGCAGCAAAAAACCGACGGTTTGGGGAGGCGCGGGCTTAGAGGTGTCGTATGCCATCGAAGTTACTCTCGCAGCGAACGGTAAGGACCCGCGGCGCAGGCGGTGTTAACCGCCCCGCCGCTGCTTGCGCACTGATGAGATCGCAAGCAGATTTACGCTGAACGTTGCGCCGACACCGCCCTCTGTGGTCGCCCATGGTGACGCGTGGTCACAAGGCCGATGAAGGAAATCACCAACGCCAGGCCGATGGTTGAAGACACCTCCAGACGGTGCTCTGGCGTCACCATCATCACCGCCAATGCTGCGCAGATGAAGGCGATGACCAACCAGGTGAGCCATGGAAACAACCACATCTTGAAGGTCAGCGTGACGTTCTGCCGACGCAGAATCCCGCGCATGCGCAATTGCGACACGGCGATAACCAGGTACACCAGCAACGCAATGGCGCCGGAGCTGGCGAGCAGAAACTGGAATAAACCGGCGGGCATGAAATAGCTGAACAAAGTGACACCGGCACCCAGTACCGTGCTGGCAATCACCGCAGCACGCGGCACGCCGGCAGACGACGTGACCTTCATCGGCTTCGGTGCATCACCGCGTTTGCCCAGGGAAAACAACATGCGCGAGGAAATATAGATCGACGAGTTCATGCAGCTGGCCACGGCAATCAACACCACCACATCCACCAGCATCTTGGCGTGCGCAATGTTCATCAGCTCCAGCGCGCGCTGGTAAGAGCCGACAGACGCCAGCAACGGATCATTCCAGGGCACCACGGAAATGACCACGAAAATGGACAGCAAGTAGAACACACCGATGCGCCAGATCACTGAACGTGTGGCTTTGGCGATGTTCTGCGCAGGGTTGCTGGATTCGGCGGCGGCGATGGTCACCGCCTCTGTGCCGATGAAGCTGAACATGATGGTGATGAATGCCCCGACGACCGCTGACAAGCCGTTGGGTGCAAATCCGCCATGTTCTGCCATGAGTCGACTCAAGCCGCTGGCTTGGTGGTCAGGAATCCAACCCATCAACACCGCAAAACCAAGGCCGATGAATCCGATGATTGCCACGACTTTGGCCATCGCAAACCAGAATTCGAACTCGCCATATTTGGACACGCTGAACAGATTGGTCACGACCAGCGCAATGATCGACAGTAACGCAAACAACCAGGTATCGATTTGTGGGAACCACTGGTTCAGTACGTGCCCTGCCGCGAGCGCCTCGATGGGTATCACCAGCACCCAAAACCACCAATAGAGCCAACCGATGGTGAAGCCCGCCCAACGCCCGATGGCCTGGTCGGCGTAAGTTGAGAACGATCCGGTGTCCGGGTTGGCAACCGCCATTTCACCCAGCATGCGCATGACAAATACAACCAACAGGCCGGAGAACAGATAAGCCAGCAATACCGCTGGCCCCGCGGCCGCGATGGCATGGCCGGAGCCAACAAATAAACCCGCGCCAATAATTCCCGCGATAGAAAGCATTGTGACGTGACGCGGTTTGAAACCCTGCGCCAACTGACCGTTCGAATCTTTGGAGTTGAGGCTATCCATTGTTTTTTTTGTTCTCTGGTGATCGACGTTAAAGCGTGCTGACTGAGGGTCAGGCGATCATCATTTTCCTGTTGCCCCTTATGGTAAGCGGCGAACCTCAGCGCTTCTAAGCATTCCCCATCAGTCTTCACAACTGCTCACTGATACGGAATGACGCGCCACCTTACGCGTCTCACCTTCAACGCAAGTAGCCTGAACGCGCCGCCTTCGAGTCTGATTTCGACATGCACCAATGCAGTGGGTCTTTGACGGGAGAAGGTTTGAAGTCAAGGTTGAAGCGGCACACTCACGTCATCGCGCGCAGCGACCGGACTGACAGGCGCGTAGATCGAGATGCCATACGCAACAAGACAACCAAGCCCACAGCTTCCCACCACCAGGCACAGGGGCCATGGCGTGCCATCGGCCAGGCGACTGACCCACAGACTGGCCAGCGCCCCGGTGGCGAATTGCACCGAGATACCCAGGGCGACACTCGCCCCCGCCTGCCTCGGGAACATGCTCATCAGGCTTGCCGTGCAATTGGCCCCAAGCAACCCGGTGACGCCCATGTACAACACCATGCAAAGGACGATGCTCCACAACCCGCCCCACTGCGTGTACCCCGCCACCATCAGTGCCAGCCCAGCCCCGCCGGCCAGCACGGCACCCACACCCAGCATGCGCTGCGGTCCGAAGCGAGTGACCCAGCGGGCATTGATAAAGGTCACCACGATGATGCCGAGGATGTTCAGGCCGAACAGCCAACTGAAGGTACGTGGCGAGACACCGAAGTACACGACGTACACAAAGGGGGCAGCGGTGATAAAAGCGAACATGCCACCAAACGCCAGCGCCATGCACAGGATCAGCGCCACCGCCCGAGGTTGTCGGACGACGCCCGGGTACGCGGCGAACGCGCCCTTCAGCGAGGTGCTGCGCGCCGGTGCCGGAAGGCTTTCGTTGAGCCCCAGGCTCACCATCAGCAGGCATAACCCGCAAAGGATGAACAACGCGGCGAATATCGTGCGCCAGCCGTCGATCAGCACCAGCCACGTACCGATCATTGGCGCGACCAACGTCGCCATCATCGTCAGCAGATGCATCCAGGACAGCACCTTGGCCGCCTGTGCCAGGCCGAACAGGTCTCTGGCGACGGCCCTCGCCAGGACCAGCGCGCCGGCCCCACCAAGGGCCTGGAGAAATCGCCATGCAGTCAGTTGCTCGATGCTGCCGGCAAACAAACAGCCCAGGGTCGCCAGGCCATAGAACATGAGACTGCCCAGCAACAGAGTCCGACGCCCATACCGGTCCGACAGTGGTCCGTAGAACAGCATGCCCAGGCACAGCCCGGCGAGAAAGGCACTGATCGTGTGCTGCACCTGGGTCGTACTGCTCGACAGGTCATTGGCAATTTGCGGAAGACTGGGCAGGTAAGTATCGATGGAAAACGGCACGAAGGCCGTCAGCGATGCCAACAGTGCAATCAGACGTGCCGTGGGTTTCATTGGGCGCGGATCGCAAGGCTCATGAGAAACCCCGAGACCAGCCGGTTGAACACCTCGCCTTGATCGTCATGCACATAGTGACTGGCACCCGCGACCTCCACGGTTTGAACCTGCGGGTTGCTGGCGCTCATCGCCTGCAGCATCGCGGGCGGAAGGAAGTCCGAGCGCCCGCCGCGAATGAACAAGGTCGGGCAATCCAGTGCGTGCACCGCCGGCCACAGGTCTGTCGGCTCGATACTCAGGCGCGCTTGCGCAATGCCCTGCTGATCGTGGCGCCAGGTGATCACGCCCTCGCTCTCTTTCATCGAATGAGCGAGCCGTGATGCCAGGCCCTGCTCCGACAACCCCGGACGCGAAGCCTGCCAGAATGCGCGGGCCGCTTCCCAGTTTTCGAACTGCAAGGGTGTCTGGCTCATCTCGCGGCGAATGCGCGCGGCGCCGTCGCCCTGGGTTGAAGAGCCGGGACCAATGTCCTCGATCATCAAGCCCATCAGCCGTCCCGGGTTTTGCCGCGCATATTCAAGAGCGTTGGCGCCGCCTAATGAGTGCCCCAGCAACACAAAACGCGATAGGCCAACATGGGCGACCAGGTCTTCAAGGTCCTCGACATACGACTGCGTGTGGTAACTGTCAGGCGAGGCCCAGTCACTCAGTCCTCGACCGCGCTGGTCAAGGGCATAGATGCAGTAGCCCGCACCCAGAGATTGCACCAGCGATTCCCAGGTTTGTGCGTAGGCCCGCAAACCATGCAATAGCACCAGGGGCACGCCGGTCGATTCGCCCCAGCGCAAAAAGTGCAGGCGCAAGCCCGAACGGTTGGTAAAGAAACAGCTGTCAGATGGCATCGGTGGTTTCCTTAATGCGTGGCTTCGACCGACCTAGAAACGATCGAACCGATAAGGGCTTGGATCAATGATCGGCGTATGACCGCTGACAAGATCCGCTGCGAGGTGACCGGCCGCCGGCGACGTGCCGAAACCGTGCCCCGAGAAGCCGGTGGCGACGGTCAGCCCCGGAATCTGGGCGACCGGCCCAATGACCGGATTGGAATCGGGCGTGACGTCGATAGTGCCTGCCCAGGCCTGGGCGATCCGCGCGTGTTCAAAGACCGGCCAGGCGGCAATGAGGTTGTTCATTGCGTCGTTATTGAGCCGCGGGTTGGCGGCCGGGTCCTGCACCCTGACGCGTTCGAACGGGCTGACGCTGTCGGATTGCCAACGTCGGGCAAGCGCCAGGTCATTAAAAAAAGGTTTGCCCAATGTCACGTTCAGGACGCTGCGTTGGGCCCGGAACTGCGGCATATATTGCTTGGCAAGCAACAGGTGATCGAGTGTCAGGAAGGCATCCAGTTTGCCGCGCTGGGTAATGATGTAGCCGCCGTCCTTGTGCTTGCGAAACGAAAAGTCAGGTGCGCCGACCGCAATTTCCGTCGGCCCTTCCATTGAGTGAGTGCGCAGCACCGAACAGGTCAAAGGCAAGGTCGGCAACGACACACCGAGGTTGCCCAGAAAGCGCCGAGACCACATCCCCCCTGCAAGCAGCACATGATCACAACGAATCTCACCTTTCTCCGTGACCACGCCACTGACCACCCCGGCGGACATCTGCAGCGTCCGGACCGCGCACTGCTCGATGATTACCACCCCCCTGTCCAGGGCGGCCTTGGCGATAGCGCTGCTTGCCAGCGTCGGTTCGGCACGGGCATCGGATGGCGTAAAGATGCCACCAGCCCAGTCACCCACGCCGCCTGGCACCAGCTCGCCAATTTCGCGTTTGCTGAGCATCCGCGAATCCAGTGACAAATGCTCCACCGACTTGAGCCATCCCTCATGCATTGCCATCTGCGCTGGGGTGCGGCCCACGAACATGATGCCCTCCTGGCGATACCCGACATCCGCCCCTACCCGCTCAGGCATCTTCGCCCACAAGCGGTCCGCGGCGAGGGCCAGGGGAATATCGGCCGCGTGGCGGCTGGTCTTGCGTACCCAGCCCAGGTTGCGTGACGACTGCTCACCGGCGATATGGCCTTTTTCCAGCACCACCACCGAGATATTGCGTTCGGCCAATGTCAATGCAGCGGTCAGGCCGATAATCCCGCCGCCAATGATGACGACGGAGGTTGTAGAGGGAAACGCGGTAGACGTTTTCACGGGCGCTATAGTCGGTGCCATGATCAAGACTCGGTCAGCGAATGAGGTAAGCCACGCCAGCGCGTGGCCGCGTGACGATCACTGCAACAGTCGAATGACTTCGACGTGTGCCTTCGACGCGTTGCGATACGCCGTCACTTCCAGCTCAACCTTGTAGACCGTCGACCCCAAGGGTGGACAGGTGACGGTGCTGGCCGGGTCAATGCCGCGAAACTTTTCACCGATCAGGGTCATCACGTCCGCTACGTCATTGGGGTCCTGGATAAACACCCGCGAACACACCACATCAGCCAGGGTCGCATCGACCGCTGCGAGCGCTGCCTCAATGTTGGCAAATACTTGATGCGTCTGTTCGAGGATGTCTTGCGGAATCAGCTTGGTCTTCGGGTTGCGGCCAGCGGTGTTGGACACGTAGATCCAGTTGTCCACGACCACCAGGCGCGAATAGCTGGCCTGGTCTTCAAACGGGGAGCCGGTCTTGAGCTTGATGATGTTTGTCATGTGCAATGCCTCTTTAAAAACAAGTGATGGATGGCTTAACGCAGAACCGGGGTTTCCCACAGGTTCAAGGTCACGCCGATGCCTTTTTCGATGGCGTTGCGGTACACCACCGTGCCCCAGGCCACGTCTTCCACGGGCATGCCGCCCACTGACATGATGATGATTTCTTCATCGTTCTTACGGCCTGGCGCAGCCCCGGCGATGATCTTGCCGATGTCCTCGACTTCATCGAGCTGCATCTTTCCTTCGGCAATCATGTCCATGAAGCGCACGCCAATGACCGGCACGCAGTGATGCGCAGGCTTGGGCAGTTCTTCAAACCACGCTTGGTAGAGACCGGTGTTGTCCAGCACCTTGCGTACGTCGCGCCGCTCCATCCCGTCGTCAAGCGAGCAAGAGGCCGGCATCGCCAGGAAGGCACCCGGCTTGACCCATTCGCGCTTCACGATTGGGTAGGTCGTGGGATCGCCCACCTCACCGGAGCTACAATAAGTAACAAGGTCCGAGTCGCGGACCACCGCTTCAAGACTGTCGACCACTTCGATCGTGGTCACTTGCGGGTAGGTGTCTTTGACCCAGGCGATAAAGTCATCGAGGCTCTTCTGGCCTCGACCTTTGATCTTTAGTGTGTCGATATGCGGGCATACCGCGATGAATGCCGCCAATGTGGTCTTGCCCATCACCCCTGGGCCGAGCAGGCCGACGACTTTCGAGTCCTTGCGTGCCAGGTGGCGCGCGCCCACGCCGGGAATCGCACCGGTGCGATAGGCGGACAGCAGGTTGGCCGACATATGGGCCAGCGGTGCGCCGGTGTCGGGGTCATTCAAGGTAAACATCAGAATGGAGCGCGGCAGGCCTTTTTCGCGGTTGGCGATATTGGAGCCGTACCACTTCACGCCTGCGGTGCAAAAGCTGCCGCCCAGGTAGGCAGGCATGGCCATCATGCGCCGATCAGCCGTGGGCTTGGGCATGTTCGGGAAAGGTGAATCCTGCGGAAAGATCACCATCGCGCCATGGGAGTCATTGTTCGGCCCGGCCATGCGATAGTCACCGGCATAGAGCAGGCCGAACATCTCCTCCATGGTATTCACGCACGCCGGCATGTCGGTCACGCCCGCGCGGATCATGTCCTGCTCGGAGAGGTAGATGAAGTCGATTTTTGTAGTTGTAGACATAGTTGTTCTCGGGCTGAAGGTGAGATCGCTGCGGTAGGCACAGCTCCACGCTGTCGACGTCGAGTATCAGGGCGCGTTTTTCGGCGGTATTGTAAATTTCGGACATGCCCGGTTAGCCGTCGCGCAATACTTGGCGTGGTTAATGCGTGATATCTTTCGTATCGCTGCTTATCGAAGGTGCAACCATGATCAAACAGTTCGCGCCGACTCCCCGGCACCACACTGCGAACGAACAGCCCTGGTTCGTGCTCAACTCTTCACGGTATTCGGTCATGCCTTCAGAGCACCCGGCGATCTCGCATTTCTATGCCTTCGACGTGGCTCAATCGGCCAATCTGCTGGCCGTGCCGGATGGTTGCGTGGACATTGTTTTCGACTGTGATGCAACACGCCCCAGCGCGCGGATCTGTGGCACGCCGCTGGCTGCCCAAGCGGTCGAGCTACACCAGAACCATCACTACTTTGGCGTGCGTTTTTCACCGGGCGTCATTCCCGGATTTATCAATGTGCTGGCCGAAGAATTGACCGAACGGGAACTCGACCTTCTGGAGGTCTCGGGGTTTGCCCAACGCATCTTCGAAAGCATCGTTCAAGCTCCGCTGCTGAGTGATCAGATGCGGCTGTTCAACGACTACCTTGCCCCTCGCCTGATGGGTAAAACGTCGACACTCACGGCGATGGTCATTCAGCAGGCGCTGCGCCACCGCGGTGATATTCGTATTCAGCAACTGGAAGACCTCAGCGGGTACACCAGTCGCACGCTGCATCGACAGTTCAGCCAGGACACCGGCATGTCACCCAAGACCTTTTGCCGAATCATCCGTTGCCAGGCGGCTCTGGACACTCTCAATACCCAACACGACGTATCGTTTTCGGAGCTGGCCCTCGACCTCGGCTTTTCCGATCAATCGCACTTCCTGCGCGACTTCAAGAAACTGGTTAGTACAACGCCCTGCGACTATCAACGCAAAATGGTCCAAAACGCCTATAGCGACCGCATCAACTACGCCTGACCCGCCCTTTCAGCTTCGCGTAGCGAAACCAACAATGTCATGAGCGCTTGAATATCAGCCTGAAAAAGGAAATCGGGTGGGAGAAAAGCGTCGACCGCACATGTGGTCTTTAGCGCATTGCCCTGAGCGTTTCGGAGGGTGACTCGCCAAACAATTGCCGGTAATGCGAGGCAAAGTGGCTCAGATGGAAAAAGCCCATTGCCATCGCGATGTCACCGATGTTGTGAGTGCACGCAGAGGTTGTGATCAAGCGCCGGCGCACCGCGTTGAGGCGCAGATTGCGCAGGTATTCGACCGGACGCATCCCGGTCACCGCCTGAAAACTGTTTTGCAGGGTCCGGCGACTCACCCGCAGGTGTTCGCACAGGTCGAGAATGCTCAGTGGCGTATCACCACTGGCATCGATCAACTCCTGGCAGCGCTTGACCAGATAGGCGCTCACGGCGAAATTACCGCGACGACAACGCACCTCATCGGTGGCGTGACTGAACAAATCGAGGAACGCACCGAGCAGTTCTTCCTCGAGCATTTTCTCGGTGGTGGAGTTGATAGCGTCCGTCTGCTCCAAAAGGTGACGAAACAAGGGGTGAATACGCTGGCGTATTCGCAGCAGCAACGCGTCATCGACGCTGAGTTGGGACGTGGTCTTCAGGCGCTTGAGTTGATCGCCAGACAATTCGAAGGCCGCCAGTTTGGCGAAGCGCACCGCGTCGACATTGAGCGCAAAGAAGTGCATGCCTTCAGGCGCGTGCAACACAAACTCCTCGCCGTCCCGCAACAACACCACACTGTGAGTGCCCACCTGTTGCCCCTGCACCACTGGCGGGCAGCCTAACGACATGGCCGCGCACAGTCGACCTTTCGGCGCATAACCGCGCTGCACCACGCGTTTATCCAGCACTTCCTGGAAGATTTGAAAGCGGTCGGCGGACAACTGCCGCAGCTCGCTCGTCAGACAGCCACGGCCAAGTTGGTCATACACTTGCTGCCAGCCCTGGATGGAGCCGGCGTGTTGTTGAGGGTCATTAAAGGTTCGAACTTCAGCGAGCATGGTCGTCGTTCCTCGGTGGCCCCGTTTTTTTATTGGCCTGAAAGGGACTCAGTCATCCGTGACCGCAGCTATCGTTCACACAGGGGCGGCGTGCGCGGTGAAACCCAAAGCCAGTTCCGTGCCAAGCATGCGCAGGCGGTAGGTGGCAGGCTGGATATTCATTGGCGGCAACAGCGCCCCGGACAGCACGATTTGCCCAGCCTCGACAGGTTGACCGTCGGCCAGCAGACGCCGAATCAGCCAGCACAGGTTGGCCGCAGGGCTGTCCTCCCGATCGCGTGTATCACCGTTGCCGCAGAGCTCGCCGTCGCACTCCAGACGATACTCCACGTTGACGTGGTGTACGGGATCGAACGGGATGCGCGGCCCGAGACAATAAAGCCCCGCCGCCGCGTTATCGGCCAGAAAAGCACCTACCCCGAAAGCCCAGCCCTGCCAACGACAGTCTGCGATCTCGAACGCGGGCGCCACGTCGCTGATGGCTGCCAGAATATCCTCGTCACGGTAGTCCCCCGGCAGCAGGGTACGCCCCAGCACAAATGCCAATTCGATCTCAAGCTTGGGCTGGATCAACCGCGAGAGCGCCACCGTCGTCTGCGGCTCGACGATCATGGTATCCGTCAGGGCGCCATACACCGGTTCGTCAAGACCAAAGCGTTTTTGCGCGGCGCTGCCGGCGAAGGCGACCTTCCACCCGCTCAGTTGCTCGCCTGCGACCTGGCGTCGGTCCAGCGCCTGACGCTGCAGCGCATACCCGGCAAGCCGACCTATCGCCTCGGGAGCCAATGGTGCAATGGCTTGCGCCGTGCGCGTCGCCTGATGCAACTGGCTCAGTAGCGCGTGTCCACTGCTCATGACAGTTGCTCCGCCAGCTTGCGCAGTACGCTATCAAGCCTCTCGGGTGTGGTAATGGCGGCCACAAAGCGGTCCGGCCGCACCACGACGATGCAGTCACGCACTTTGGAGAACCATTCACCCAGGCGATTATCCACGTCTTCCACGCTGATGGCGTCCAAGGCCGTCAACGGCTGGCCACGTCCGATGCCACTGCGCGAACGATTGACCTGAATAAAACGCATGTCCCAGCGCGCCCAATAAGCGGCCATGTCCTCGCTGAGTGGCTCGCGCGGGTTCACCCGATACCCAAGCACCGCATAGGAATTGCCCAGCACCTCATCCAGGCGACGACGCTGTCCCTGAGCGTCTTCGATATGTGGTTGGACAAATAGCTGTCCGACCAGATCGTCCTCGCGCAACTCGGCACGCTCGTGATGAACCAAACCCTTGGTGATGGTGGCCTTGGGTTTGAACTTGAACTCCAGCAGGTGCGAGCGCAGGTTGTCGACAGTGTTGACCGCCTGGAACAGCCAGTCACGCACGCCGGCCATCAGCGGGTTGGTCAACCCCAGCACGGCGCCCATGTTGTCAGCCAGGCCCACCAGTTCGGTAGCATGCCCACGGCGTTCCTGATCGTAGCTGACGAGGATCGAAGGCGAGGCGCGCCCCTGGATGATCGCCGCCAGTTTCCAGGCCACGTTGGCCACGTCCCGCAGTCCGGAATTGAGGCCCTGCCCGGCCCAGGGTGGAGAAATATGCGCGGCATCGCCCACCAGCGCCACACGCCCTTCGACGAACCGCACGGCGACCCGGGAGTGGTGGGTATAGGCGCGGATGCGGATGATGTTCAACTGATCGACCGCGTTGCCGATATGCCCACGGATCAAGTCGCGAATAGTGCCCTCGTCACACATCTTCGCCTCATCTTCGCCCTCCAGGAGCATGAACTCCCAGCGGCGTTGCTGGTACGGCAGATAGATGCACACGAAGGGCCGTTGCGGGTCGGCATGCAGTGCAGTGTAAGGCGCATCAAGGGTGTCATTGGCCGTATCGACCACCACCCATTTGCGTGCATGTGTCAGCCCCGACAGCTCGATGCCAAGCTTTTTACGCACAGTGGAGCGTCCGCCATCGGCGCCGATCACATAGTCAGCCCGCAGTTGATACGTATCGCCCTGAGCATCGCGCACCTGCAATGTCACGCCCTGCCCGTCCTGCTCAAGTTCGAGCATTTCATGGCCCTGGCGCAACACTACGCTGTCACGCTGCCCCAGGGTTTCGCGCAACGTGCCCTCCAGCAACTGCTGCATGAAAATATTGCGCATTGGCCAGCCGTAATGGGCGGTACTCGGCTTGACCTCAGCGAAGCACACACCGCGAGCGTTGTAATAGCGCAACGGCACATCGCAGATCATGTCGCGCACTGCGAGATCGGCGATGCCGATCCCCTGGAGTACGCGCAGTGCTTCATCATCCATCCCCACTGCACGCGGGTAAGGCAGTACGCCGTCGGCAAGTTCAAGGACGACGCAGTCGATACCGTACATCCCCATATAATGCGCGGCTGTGATCCCGTTAGGGCCGCCGCCGACTATGACAACCTGGGTCTTCTCCTGCTTCATCGCTATTCACCGCTTTCTTGTTGTGTTTTTAATCCGACGCCGCTAAAGCCATACGCCTGAAATCAGTGCAGCCCATCAATACCTTTAACGTCCGCTGCCTGCAGGCCGCCCAGTCGCGCATGCAAGCGCCCACGCGTGGCGAAGGCCCAGATCACGATGACCTCATCCGGTGCAGGGCCATCGCCAAACATCAAGGAGATACTGTCGTAATGGGAGCGTACATAAAGCGCATCCTTGTGGGCCAACGGCACATCAATGGTGGAACCCGGGCCACCCCGTTTGCCGGTGGACGGCACCCAGGATTTGCCCCCGCCCAACGCCAGGCGCACCGGATCGGCAGCCGGATTGGTCAGGAACGCATTGCCGTGCTCGTACTCACCCTGGCTGCCCACCATGCACGCTTTACCGTAGCTGACGATATCCCGCGAGCCGGCCAGCGCCTGAATACGCCGACCGAACTCTTCGCCCAACAACGGCGACGGTTCTATCAGTTCGGTCAGCGATTCGCTGTAGCGACCGGCATAGGGGTTGGCGATCACGGCGGCGACGGCATATTTGTACAGCGGCTCGCCATCGGCCAATTGGCCGCTTTCGTTGGCCAGGGTTTCTTCGACAAAGCTGTACCACTTGCGGATGTGATACGAAGCGAAATTTGCGGTTTTCATCAGGGTTGCCTCAAAGCGGGTCTAGTGGATCCAGATTGAAATGTCGACTTGGTGCGCCAGCGGCCTTGAACCGGGCCTTGCCGCGCGCATCGTCGTGTTCGGTCTCAAGGAAAAACTCCATGCGATTACCGTCAGGGTCGTTGAAATACACACCATGGCCGATTTCGTGATCGGTGATCTTCACCACCTCGACACCCTTGCCCAGCAACATGCCGTAGAGCTGGCGCAAGGTGGTCATGTCCCCGGCGATTTCCAATCCATAGTGTTGCAACCCCAGCCCGCCCTGATGGGCGCCGGGCTCTGCACGAAGCAAGGCGATGTCGTGATGTTTGGTGCCAAACGCCATCATGACCCAGCTTTCGCCCCGGGCACTTTCATGCATGCCCAGGATGTCGGCGTACCAGCGTGCCGACACATCAGGATCACTTACCGAGAGCGATAAGTGTGTACGAAGGATTTCGACTTTCATCGCCTGATACCTCAGCTTTTTTTGACCACGGATTGATGCCCTGCCTTGATCTGAGCCACTGCGGGGGTCCAGAGCACGTCAGCGATCTCACTGAATTCGCGCCACTGTTTCTGCCAGCCATCACCGCCATTGTCGGAGGTGAACAAATGCCCATACTTGGTTCCCGCAACGATCTGCCGCGGATTTTGCGGGTTGAAGGCAATGGCCCAGACGCAGGAATTGGGTTGTTGCGACAGGGGCAACACTTCCCAGCTGAGCGCGGCATCACGGGACACCAGGATCTTGCTGGTGGTACCGGGCGTGCCATCGGAAATGCTCAGGTACAGGTCGCTTTGCGTGCCCAACGGTGCGTTCATGGCGCGCATGTAATACAGGCCGAACACTTCTCGACCGATAATGCCGGTCCAGGTCAGCCCTTCATCCAGGCTGCGGTAGACGGCGTTGACGCAGACCACCACGATGACTTTCTGGCCATGATTGGGCAGAACCAGAATGTTGTGGACATCCGAGTTGTAGTCCCACAGCAGCCGATCATCGACGCGCGTCCAAGTGTCCCCACCGTCACGGGAATGGAATAACCCACCCTCTTCAAGACCGAACCATAGCTGGTTGCGATCAGTCGGGTCATAGGCGAAAGCCAGCAACCGTGGGCGGCTGACCCCGTCGCAGAACTCAGGAATCTCCACCGGCGCACGATCCCAACTGATACCACCGTCCAGCGTCCGCCACAGCACGGCACGCGAAGGCGCACCGGTGCCGACGAAAATCCGTTTCGCGTCCTGCGGATCGACGGCGACTTTCCAGACCGTCTGCCCGTTGAACGGCGAATCGACCCGCTGCCAATGGCCGCCGGTATCGCGACTGACACACAAACCAACGTCCGTGCCAGCGTAAATCACCTCAGGCTCGCCGGGGTGTACGCTCAAGGATCGAGTGATTGCGTCGAACTCCAGATCCTGGCCCAGGCCCAGGCGATGCCAGGTCCGACCCTCGTCGGCGCTGCGGATCACCGCCTGCCCTACCGTGGCCACTAACAGGGTTCCGTTACTCATCGCTGGTGCTCCTCAGATGTAGATACCGCGGGTCAAACCGCCGTCGATGCCGATGGATTCTCCAGTCACCGCGCCTGCCTTTGGCGAAGCCAGGAAACCAATCAGCCAGCCCATTTCAATCGGTGCCAGGGTGCGGCGAATCGGCGTCGCGTCGATGTAGGCCTGCTCAACCTGTTCCGAGGTCTTGCCTTGCTTGACCGCTTCGCGCTCGTACAGCTCCTGGATGTGCGGGGTGTCGACCACACCGGGGTGAATCAGGTTGACCGTGATGCCCGAAGGGCCCAACTGGTCGGAGAGGGTTTTGGTCATGTGGGCGATCGCCAGGTTGCGCATCCCCGAGAGGACTTTGCTGCTGCGCCCGGTGAGACCGCCGATGTTGATGATGCGACCGAAGCCGCCCGCCTTCATATGCGGGGTCACGGCCTTGGCGCAACGGAAGTAGCCGATCACCTTGGTGTTGAGGTCCGACAGCAGCTCGTCATCGCCGGCATGTTCGATGTCATTGCGCACCACCCCGGACGGCGCTGCGGCACCGTTGACCAGGATGTCGATGCGGCCGAAGTGTTTGTGCGCGGCTTCGACCATGTCCGACACGGCCGACATCTGATTGGTGTCACAGTACAGCGGCAGCACTTCGTTGCCGGTCTGAGCCGTGATCTCTTCGGCAGCCTGTTGGAGAAACTCCATGCGGCGTGCGCAGATCACCACCTTGCAGCCCTCTTCGGACAGAAAACGTGCGACTTCCTTGCCGATACCCATACCGCCGCCGGTGACGATGGCCACGCGACCTTTCAATTCCAGATCCATAGCATTTCCTCTTGTGATTATTCAGTTCAGGCCAGATCGACGAAGACGCTCTTGGTCTCGGTGTAGGCATCGATCACGTTTTTACCCATTTCCCGGCCCCAGCCGGATTGCTTGTAGCCGCCGAACGGCGAAGCCGCGTCGACCACGTTCCAGCAATTGATCCAGACCGAGCCTGCCTTGAGCTGCGCCGCCACGCGGTGCGCCGAGCGCAGGTCGCGGGTCCACAGGCCTGCCGCGAGGCCATAAGGCGAATCGTTGGCGCGCAGCACCAGGTCGTCGATTTCGGTCCAGCTCATGACGGTCAGCACCGGACCGAAGATCTCTTCGCGGGCGACGCAGGCACGCTCGGCGCGATCAAGGAACACGCTGGGCGCAATGAAGTGACCGCGTTCCAGGTGGTCGGGACGACCGCCACCGCAGATCAGTTCGGCGCCCTCCTCCTGGCCGCGTTGCAGGTAGCCTTTGACCGTGTTCAATTGGCGACCCGATACGAGTGGGCCCATGCTGGTGGCCGGGTCCAAACCATTGCCGAGCACGTGGGCGGTGGCATGTCGCTCAAGTTCTTCGAGCACCTGATCGAGCACACTGGCGTGTACGTATAAACGTGAAGCAGCCGTGCACACCTGGCCCTGATTGTAGAAGATGCCGTCGGCGGCCCCCTTGGCAGCGCGCACGATATCGGCGTCCGGCAAGATGATGTTCGGCGACTTGCCGCCCAGTTCCAGCGAGACCTTTTTCATGTTGCTGGTGGCCGCCTGAGCGATCAGCCGACCGACATGGGTCGAGCCGGTGAAGGCGATCTTGTCCACGTCAGGGTGCTGAGCCAGCGGCCCGCCCGTTTCAGCGCCAAGGCCGGTGATCAGGTTGACCACTCCCGCTGGAAACCCGGCGGCTTCGATCAACTGCACCAGTCGAATGGCGACCAGCGGCGTTTGCTCGGCGGGCTTGAGCACCGCGACACAGCCTGTCGCCAACGCCGGGCCAAGCTTCCACACGCACATGTTCAACGGGAAGTTCCACGGTACGATCAGCGCGCACACACCCACCGGTTCACGCAAGGTGTAGTTGAGCATCGGCGCACCGCTGGCCGGCGATACAGGCAGCGTGCTGCCTTCGATCTTGGTCGGCCAGCCAGCGAAGTAGCGAATAATGGTCGCCGCGCTGGCCGCCTCCCCTCGAGCGGCTGAGATGGGTTTGCCGTTCTCCAGCGTGATCAACTGCGCCAGCTCCTCGCGGTGCTGATCCAGCAGGTCCGCCAGCCGGAACAGCAGCAGGCCACGCTGGGCGGGAGACTGCAGTGCCCAGGCGCCGTTGAACGCGACGCGGGCTGCCGCAACGGCCGCATCCACATCGCGCGCGTCGCCTTGGGCCACTTCCGTCAGGGTCTCTTCAGTCGCCGGGTTTTCCACGGCAAACCGTCGACCAGCGGCGGCGTCCTGCCAACTGCCACCGATAAACAGGCGTCCGGGCTGAGACAAAAAATTTTGCACAGCGGGTAGCACTTCAAACTGATTCATCATCGACTCCTTCACAACGCCATTTCGATCAGGCAAGGACCGCTGTCGGCATTGGCATTGGCCAGCGCCTGTTGCAGTTCGGCATTGGTGTGCACCGTGCAGGCCGGAACGCCGTAACCCTTGGCCAGAGCCTTCCAGTCAATTCGTGGGCTATCGAGCACCGTCAGGCGCAGGGCTTCAGGCCCCATTTCAGTCATGCCGAAGCGGCGCAGTTCGTTCTGCAAAATGGCATAGCGATGGTTGGCGGCAATCAGGATGACCACCGGTAACTGCTCGCGAGCGATGCTCCACAGGGTTTGAATGGTGTACTGGGCACTGCCGTCGGATTGCAGGCAGAACACGCGATTGCCCCGCTCCGCCAGTGCGGCACCGAACCCCACCGGAATGCCCTGGCCAATCGCGCCACCGGTATTGGTCAACACCCGGTGCCGCGCGGCACCCGCGGAGGCGGTGAAAAATGGATAGCCGCAGGTGCCGCCTTCCACAGAAACGATGCAGTCGTGCGGCAACGATGCGGCCAACACCTGGCCGATGGACTGAGGGGTGAGCTCGGCATGACCGGGCGGCAGTTCAATGCCCAACGGCGTCGGCACGTAAGCCGGCGCATTGAGGGCATCGGCCAGCGCTGTCAGCGCGCCGGCTACATCGTCGCCGACGTCGGCCAACGCCAGCAGACGCTCGCGCTCGGCGAGGCGCGACGGAATGCCTTCGTAGCCGAAATAACTGATGGGCTCCGGCACTCCGGCACACACGACCTGGTCGTACTGCTCAAGGATTTCAATGGCCACTTCCGGGAAATACGGCAGGCGATCCAGGTTCGGCAAACCACCGCCACGGTAGCTGAGCCGTGGAAAGGTCTCGGCAAACATGCGCACGCCCGGCAGTTGGGCCAGACGCCCCGCTGCTTCCAGACCGGCGACCGACAACCCCTCATCGCCGACGATAAACACCAGGCGTTGCCCATCGCGCAGTGCCTGCGCCACCGTCTCGACCCGGTCACCGGCAAAGCGGCGAACCGGCGCCCGCATCGGGGCGAACACACCGTTGTGCGTCACTGCACTGGCTTGCAGGTCCATGGGCAGAATCAGGCTGGCGATCTGTCCTTTGGCCTGCCAGGCCGCCCGTACTGCTTCCTGCAAATCTTCGCCAATACCCGACGCCGTGCGCGAGGTGCGCACCCAACCGGAAACAGTCCCGGCCAAGGCCTGGATGTCACTGGCCAGCGGCGGATCGTAGTTGACATGCCAGGACGCGTGATCGCCGATCACGTTGACGATGGGGGTATTGGCACGACGCGCGTTGTGCAGGTTGGCGATGCCGTTGGCAAACCCTGGGCCCAAGTGCGTCAGGGTCATCGCTGGCTTGCCGGCAATCCGGCCATACCCATCCGCCGCCCCCGTGCACACCCCTTCGAACAACGACAACACCGGCTTCAGTGCTGGTGCGCTGGCCATGGCCGCCACCAATGGAATTTCGGTGGTTCCGGGGTTGGCGAAGCAGTATTCGATACCGCTTGCCGCTGCCGCATTCACTATCAGTTGCGCACCATTCATTTTCAGCCCTCTTGCTTGAGCATTTGCAGTGGTGAGATTTATCGCACGGCAAAACTCAATTAACAAGCATTTAAATCACATTAATCTCATTAAATGAGATTTACGCGATTTAAATCGACCAAGAAAGGCTTCCGAGATTGCGTTTTTCTCTCACTGAGGTAGTGTTGCGCCAGCGCTTGGCGTTCTTGCGGGATGCCTGGTCTACGCCGGGACGAAGCACGCGCCCTCCCCCCGTCTTTAGGAACAAAATGAGCAGCCTGAGCAAATTGCTGAGTGTCCTGGACCTGTTCGGTCCACAGACATTGAAGATCGACCCCGACACCATTGCCGAGCGCATGGGCCTGTCACGCGCGACCGTGTACCGCTACGTCAAGGATTTGTGCGACGCCGGCCTGCTGACCCGCGTGGATGCCGGCAACTACGGCCTGGGGCCGCGTGTCATCGAACTGGACTGGATGATGCGTCAGTACGACCCGATCCTCATTGCCGGACGAGAGTTGATGCACGAGCTGTCCGCGCAAACCGGCCTGGCCGTGTTTGCGAGCGTTTTTTATGACGGTCGCATCATCAACACCTACATCGCCGAACCCACCGACACCTACCACTTCGCGTTCGGGCGCGGGCAACCCCTGCCGTTTTTTCGCGGCGCGCAATCCAAGGTATTGATCGCCTTTCAGAAAGGTCGCCGCTTGCAGCGCTTGTTCGAAGAACATATGGCCAACGACCCAGACAGTCCTTATGACTGGGCAGAATTCTCCAAAGCCGCGAAAAAAATCCGCAAGGACGGTTACTGCCTCACCCACGATGAACTCAACCTGGGCCTGACCGGCATCGCCGCCCCCATCATCCAGGCAGACATCGACGAAGTGGTCGGCAGCCTGTCCGCTGTCGGCAGCACTCAAAGCTTCAAGCTGCTGCGTCAGGAAACCGTGATCGAAATGGTCATGGACACCACTCGGCGCATTGCCGAAAACATGCGTAATCAGTCGAACACCACCGCGCCCTAACCTATGGATAAGCCGCCGGTCCCTTACCGTGGACCCGGCGGATGTGTGGTCAGAACGGAACGGCCACCGACAATTGACTGTACACGTTGGTGCCATTGCCGCTCACTTGATTGCCTCCCGTGGTTGAGTCCTGATCGGGTTTGTAGAGGCCAATCAGCGGGGTAACGATCAAGTGCGGGTTAACTGCCCACTCGGCGTAGACATCCAGTTCGCGGGCATTGAGGTTCAGCGCATTGCTTTTACGCACCGTGTCGAAATCGAAATACAGCGCGCCCAAGGTCAGGTTCTCCAGCGGCGCGGCCTTCAATCCAACGTGCTGAATGCTGGTGTTGCTGTTGAACGGCCCGGCGTAGTTGCCGGCGACTTCCCCCTGAAACCAGGTGCCGTAGCCCATGCTCAAGCCAGTGAACAGCGGATCCCATTTCTGTGAATAGCGGGTATAGCGATAGGTCACCTTGGGCGCCCAGGCGGTATCGGCGAAGGTGTAGCCCGCTTCGCCATACCAGGCTTTCTCAGGCCCTGCGTCCTTGTCCTGCCAAGCGTATTCGAACGCCAGGCTGACGTTCTTGATGCCCGCATCGCCTTCACCTCGAACGCTGTAGACGTTCATGCCTTTGCGCTGGCGTTGAAGGTCGCTGGCCCATTGATCGTTCACGTCAATGCCATGTATCCAGGTCAATCCGATCGTACCCGGCTGGGTGGTGTAATCCAGGGTACCGGCGGCCAATTCGGTTTCGGCCTGGACACGGTTGTCGGATTTAAGCCACAGCAGACTGCCGTGCAGGCCGTCTTGGCCACCCAGGCGCAAAAGCGCGGTTTGATCGAACGCATGCCGTGCCGCCAGGTAATAAGCGCCCCCACGGTTCATCGTGCCATTGGCCGGGCCCTTGCCCAGGTTCAGTCCGTCATCGTTGATCAGGAACCCTCGGCCCAGCTTGACCACCTGGCGCCCACCGGAAATATCGACCCCATCCTTGCCCAATGCAGGAAACAGGTCACCGGAGCGCCAGCCCAGGTAGGCGTCTTCGATCTTTGTTGTGCGCTCGGTCCCCAGTGAATTGCCGCCTGGGTCGCCGTCGCCCCACGTGGCGGAGCTGACCAGCGCGAAAGCCCCATACGCGGTGCCATTACCTGCCAAGGCCTGGTCGCCGCTCAATCCGTACTTGATGAAACCTTCGCGCCAGGTAGACCCTCCCGACGTGCCGTCGTAGTTCTTGCGACTGTTGAACTGGCCGAACACGGCCGTCATGTCTGCGTTGAGGTGACGGCTCTCATCACTGTACAACTCATAGGCCAGGGCCTGATTGCTGGCGCAAAGCGCCAATGTGCACATAAGCGTGCTACCGAACACTGGACGACGTGATGGATACCGCATGGCTCAAACTCCTTGTGATGCGCCTTTAAAAAGCTGTCTCAGGTATGGGCGTGACACCGGTGCAGACGGGCTGCACCGGTGTCGCGAGGGACTAGCGGCAGGTGACAAGTGCCGCTTCAAGCGCAGAGACAATCAGGCCAGCCTCGTCCGACGTCAGGGTCAACGGCGGCGAGAGAATGATCTTGTTGCCTATCGGTCGTACCAGCACGCCGGCGCGCCGCACTTCGTCAGCGATGCGCAACGGTTGGCCGCCTGCAGGGTCGAGCGGTTGGCGCGTGGCTTTGTCGGCGACCAGGTCCACGGCAATCATCAAGCCCTTGCCGCGCACCTCGCCCACGATGTCGAAACGTTCGGTCAACGGTTGGAGATGCTCAAGCAATTGCGCGCCGACCCTGGCAGCGTTGCCCGGCAGATCTTCGGCTTCGACAATATCGAGTACCGCCAGGGCGGCCGCACACGCGGTCGGGTGCCCGCTGTAGGTGTAGCCGTGCATGATCATGCTGCTGAAGCCAGGGCCGTTCTCGATCCCATCGACAATACGTTGGTTGAACAGCGTGGCACCCATCGGGATATAACCGGCAGTGATGCCTTTGGCCAGACACAGGATGTCCGGCGCAACGCCCCAGCCGCGACTGCCGAGCATGCAGCCCGAGCGGCCGAAGCCGGTGACCACTTCGTCGGCGATCAACAGGATGCCGTGGCGATCACACACCTCACGCAGGCGCGGCCAGTAGTCGGCTGGCGGTACGATCACCCCGCCGGCGCCTTGCACTGGTTCGGCGATCAATGCCGCAATGGTCTGCGCACCCAGCAACGCGATCTGATCCTCCAGCTGACGAATACAGTGCGCGGTCAGCGCTTCGGGGTCGCGGCAATCCCAGGGATTGCGATACAACCAGGGCGTGTCGAGCAAATGGCAGCCCGCCAACAGTTGGCCGTGGTTGTAGTGGTAAACCCCATTCCCTCCCACCGATGTGCCGCCCATGTGCACACCGTGATAACCGTTACGCAGAGACAGGAAACGCGTACGCCCCGGATCGCCGCTGGCGATCCAGTATTGGCGCGCCATTTTCAGCGCGGTCTCCACCGCATCGGAGCCGCCGGAGCTGAACAGCACCCGCGTCATTCGCTCCTGGGCGAACATGGCGGTCAACCGTTCGGCCAGATCAAACACCCGAGGGTGGGCAATGCCGTCGAAGGTCTGGTAATACGCCAGCTCGTCCAATTGCGCGGCGATGGCGGCCTTGACGCTGGCGCGGTTGTGCCCAATGTTGACGTTCCATAGACCGCCCACACCATCAAGCATGCGATGGCCGTCGATGTCGGTGATGTAGTTGCCGTCACCACGGGCGATGATCAAGGTTTTTGAGCGATGCGCCGAGGTGCTGGAGCTCATGGGGTGCCAGAATTTCTTCTCGGCCGTCTTGTATTTTTCGTACATGGTCATGCTCCTTGTTCAGCATCACGTTTACGGACAAACAGCAGTTGCTGGCCAGTGAACTCCAGCAGCCCCTCAAGGCCGAACTCGACGCCGAACCCGGACATCTTGCTGCCGCCAAACGGCGTGTTCGGCTGGATCTGTGCGTGGCAGTTGACCCAGGCAACGCCGCTCTCCAGACGGCTGGCCAATGCCTGGGCCTGCTCGACATCCGGCCCCCAGACCGATCCGCCCAGCCCCATGTCGCTGGCATTGGCGCGTCGCAGCACATCCTCGACATCGCGGTACGCGATCAACGGCAACACGGGACCAAACTGTTCTTCGTCGACCAGGCGCTGGCCATCTGTCACGTCCGCGACCAGGGTCGGCGGGTAAAAGAAGCCGGGGCGATCCAGACGCGCGCCGCCGCACAGCACGCGTGCGCCTTGTGCCCGCGCGTCAGCAACCAGCGCGTCGACAAGCTCCAATTGCTCAAGGTTTTGCACCGGACCAAAGGTGACGCCAGCTTCCAGGCCATCGCCCACCACTTGGCGCGTCGCAATCAGGGTCAGCGCATCAGCAAAGGCCTGGTACTGCGATTCGTGGATATACAGACGCTTGAGGGCCGCGCAGGTCTGGCCCATGTTGAGAAACGCTGCCTGGAAAATCTCCTCGACCACGGCCTCAATCGGCGTACCTGGTAAAACGATTGCCGCGTCGTTACCGCCCAGCTCCAGGGTCAGGCGCTTGAGGTTGGTGGCGGCGCCGCGCATCACGCTTTGTCCGGTGGCGGTCGAGCCGGTAAATACAATCTTCTGAATGCCCGGGTGCGAAGTGATTGCGCTGCCGAAACCGTGCTCGCCCGTCAGGCAATTGATCACGCCATGCGGCACATGGCGGGCAATGATTTCCACCAGGCGCAAGGTGCTCAGCGGAGTCAGGCTCGACGGTTTGCTGATCACACAGTTGCCGGCTCGCAGCGCCGGCATGATGTGCCAGACGGCGATCATGAACGGCCAGTTCCACGGGGTGATAGACGCCACCACACCCAAAGGCTTGCGATGCAACTCGATCCGTTGAGTCGGGGTGTCTTCCACCAGCTCGACGGCAATTTCCTGCCCGGCCGCATAGCGGGTCCAGGCAGCGGAGCCCATGACTTCAGAGAACGCCAACTCCAAGGGTTTGCCTTGTTCTTGCACAATCAGACGGGCCAGTGTCTCGGCCTCCCGCTCAATATCCGCCGCGACCGCCAACAGGCGCTCGCAACGGTCTGCGTGAGTGCTGTGGCGCCAGCTTTTGAATGCCGCCTGAGCAGCGTCAACCGCTTGGTCGAGTTGCGCCAGCGAGCCGGCGGGACATTGGGCGAATGCAGCACCGGTGGCCGGGTTGATCACGTCGAACCGGCCCTGTTCACCGGCGACCTGAACCCCATTGATGAGCATCTTGTAGTTGTGCATTTGAAACCTTCCTTTCACACGCTGACGCGCCATGCCAAGCGATGGCAGGCTTGAGTTATCTGGTTAGTCGAGCTGTAACGAGTGCGGCCTTAAAGCTTGTGGCTGCCCAAGGCGAGAAACCGTTGCGGGGAGATCTTGCGCAATCTCGCGGCAAGAAAGACGCCAATGATCAGGGCCATGGGAATGATGGCGCAGAGTCCGTAGGACAACAGCTGGCTAGCCCCGGTCAGCACGTCGAAATGCACCACCGCCAGTACCAGTACGAGCACTAACGCCAGGGAGGAAAAAACCGGCAGGATGCGCCCGCGCCAGATTCCGACGTTCAGTTCGGGATGACGGTGAAAGTAGACACAGACCGCTACCGAAGTCAGCGCCATCAGTAAAATGACGCAAAGGGTGGCGAGGTTGGAGAACCAGGCGAACAGTTGCAGGATCGGGTCCGCATCCAATGCAGCAAAAATCAGCACCACCACGGCGGCAATCAGGCTCTGCAATGCCGAGCCCATATGCGGGCTCTGATGCACGCGGTGCGTGGTGCCCAACAGACTGTGCAACAGGCCGTCACGACCGATGGCGTAAAAATAACGCGCCGCGGCGTTATGAAAGGCCAGCAGGCCGGCATAGATACTGACCATGAACAGCACGCGAATGATCTGGGTCAGGTGCGGCCCGACAAAGTGATCGGACATGCCGTAGATAAATGTCGTGGGATCCTGCAAGGCCTGCAGCATCGGCACGATCTTGTCCGCGCCTACACCCACCACCATCGACCACACCGACAACGCATAGAACCCGCCGATCAGCAGCACCGAGCTGTAGGTGGCAATCGGAATGGTACGTTTAGGGTTGATGGCTTCTTCACCGTAAATGGTGGTGGCCTCAAAGCCGATGAATGCCGCGAAGCAAAACAGCAGGCCGATGGACGGGGTACCGCCGAGCACGTGGGCGCGGTCGAACGCATCAAGGTTGATGCCGCTGTCGCCGCCGGATTTGAGGATGGCAAAATCCAGGATCAGAATCGCCAGGTACTCGGCGATCACCACCACCGACAGCACCCGCGCCGACAGGTCAATCTTGCGATAGCCCAGAATCGCAATGCTCGCCATCGCCATCAGCGAGTAGGACCACCACGGCAACACCAGGCCGAATACGCTTTCCATGGTGCCGCTGACGACCCCACCGAACATGCCATACAAACCGACCTGAAGAATGTTATAGGCAAACATCGCCAACACCCCGGCCGCGCCGCCTGCCAGGCCACCCAGACCCCGTGAAGTGAACGCATAAAAGCCGCCCGCATTGGTCAGGTGCCGGGACATGGTGGTGTAGCCCACCGAGAACGCGAGCAGCACCAGTAACGCCAGGATCAGCAATGCCGGGGTACCGGCACCGTTACCCAACATGATGCCAATCGGGAAGCCACCGGCGATCACACTTAACGGGCTCGCCGCCGACACCACGAAGAAGATGATGAAGCCGACACCCAGGGCGCCACGCTTGAGCTCCGTGGAGCTATTGACCGAGATAGATACACTCATGCTTGTTGACCTTATTGTATGAGGCAGTCGCTGTTGGGGTGGCCCGATCGAATTCCATCGGCACCGATTAGCGTTTTGTTTTAGTTGCGCGCTGAGTTCGATCCTATGCCCGCCCCTGAACCGCTCGCTATCCCAAATCGGTAGCATCCGAGGCGCCGCCCCAAAACAGGTCGATGCGGCACTGCCAACCCCATAGCCATTGCCGATTTGGGATAACCGCTTGGCCGCCCCTCCCCGCATGCTAGCGTCACCCGCTCTATACCCAGATGCCGGCACCGATAATAAAAAGCGAGGGCCTGCACCTCAGCCCATCGCAGCCAAAGCCCTCTGCAGGAAACCTCAGTCATGCGCTTAGCTCACCTAACCATTCAATGGCGGATCACACTCCTGAGCGGACTGTGCCTGCTGGCTGTCGTCGGCGCGCTGGTAGGCGCCTCGGTGTACCAGAATCAACAAAGCGCAAAATTTCTGAAGGCGCAGAGCAGTCAGTTGCTCGGGCAGGCCGCCGTGGACCGATTGCAAGCCCAGGCCGCTGCCCATGGCCAACAGGTCGAACGCTTTTTCAACGAAACGGCGCTGTATGGCGAAGGGTTCGCGCAACAGGTTTTGCAACTGCGTGATCAAACGCTCAATGGACGGCTCACGCCTGGGCAATTGCGTGAAGCGCTGGTCAGCGTGACCCGTCAGACACTGCTCAAACGCGAAAAAGTGCTCGGCCTGTACGTCATCCTTCTGCCTGATGCGTTGGCGGGCGCAGACGCCGATTTCGTCGGGCAGCGTGCACTGGCGGGCAACGAAAAAGGCCGCTTTGCGCTGTATTGGTCACAGAGCCAGCCGGGACAATTGGTCCAGGACGTGCTCACCGAGGCGCAAATCTTCACCGACACTGCGCCGCCCGGCAGTGAACCGACAAACGTCTGGTACACCTGCCCTCAAGCGCAACGGCGTACGTGTGTGGTGGAGCCCTACACCAGTGAGGTGGAAGGAAAAAAAGTCCTGATGAGCAGCGTCTCCATCCCTCTGATCGCCAACGGCAAGGTCCTCGGCGTGGTTGGCATGGACATTGGCCTCGACACGCTGCAAAAGCTGGCTGCCGACCTCGGCCAGGACCTGTATCAAGGCAACAGCCAAGTAGCCATTGTGTCGCCCACCGGCCAGGTGGCGGGACGCAGCGGCGAAGTCTCGGGAAACACCCTCGATATACGCCAGGCGCTGCAAACCGTGGCCGGCAATCCACTCTGGCAACTGGAGATCAAGGTTCCCCAAGCCCTGGTGCAGGCACCCGCTCAGCAAATGCAAAGCGAACTGGACGACAAAAGCCGCGAGGCCAACTGGCTCAACCTTGGCCTGGGCGTACTGGCGAGCAGCCTGGGCATGTTGCTGATCTGGCTGGCCGCCTACGGGGTGACACGCCCGCTGCTGAAGGTAGCGAGTCTGCTCGATGCCATCGTCGAAGGCGATGGAGACCTCACCCAACGCCTGCCCGTGGGGCGACACGATGAATTGGGCCAGTTGGCCAATGGGTTCAACCGTTTCCTGGACAAGTTGCAGCCGATTATTCGCGACATTCAAGCCGCCTCCCTCGATACCCGCAACAGCGCCAATACGTCGTCGGGAATTGCCCGGGAAGTCAGCGCGGGGATGCAGCGCCAGTACCGCGAGGTGGAGTTGGCCGCGACCGCGCTGCACGAAATGAGCGCCAGCGCCCAGGAAGTGGCGCGTCACTCCCACGGCGCCGCCGACGCCGCGACAGCTGCCGAAAACGCGAGCCGATCAGGTCAAGCGGTGTTCTCCACCACCGAGCGCAGCATCGAAAGCCTCGATCAGCGTCTGGACACCACCCTCAAGCAAGTGCATGCCCTCGCCGATAGCAGCAACCAGATTGGCCAGGTGCTGGACGTCATCAGCACCATCGCGCAGCAGACCAACTTGTTGGCATTGAATGCGGCCATCGAAGCGGCCAGAGCGGGCGAACAGGGGCGCGGCTTCGCGGTGGTGGCCGATGAAGTCAGGCACCTGGCCAGCAACACCCAGAGTTCGGTCGAACAGGTCCGCACGGTAATAGAGATGCTGCAGCACTTGAGCCAGGAGGTGGTGCACAGCACCCAACTGAGCCGCGAACAAGCCAGCAGCAGCGTGATTCAGGTGCAACAGACCCGTACAGCGCTGGAGAATATTTCCCAGGCCGTGGATGTGATCGAACAGATGAACCAGCAGATTGCGAGCGCGGCCCTGGAGCAAAGCACGGTCGTGGAAGATATCAGCCATCGTGTCAGTGACATTCGCGGCATCAGCGAAACACTGACCAAGCGGATGAGCGATGCCTCAAGGGCCAGTGACTCGCTCCATGAAATGGCCAACCATCAACAACAGCTTGTAGGTCACTTCCGTGTGTAATCGGACACCGCCGGCTATCTGACAACTGCCTGCCGGTGCTGAAATCTTGAATGGATTGCAGTTGCCGGCTTCCTGCCATCCATTCTCGAGCCCCGCCCATGATTCCCCCGCGACGCTGGCTGATCCTGGCCGTTATTTCCAGCGCATTGCTGCTGATCGTCATTGATATGACGGTGCTGTACACCGCGCTGCCGACACTCACCCGTGAGCTCAATGCCTCGTCTTCGCAAAAGCTCTGGATCATCAACATCTATGCATTGATCGCTGCCGGGTTGCTGCTGGGCATGGGCACACTCGGTGACCGCCTCGGGCACAAACGCCTGTTTATCGGCGGACTGGGTGTGTTTGGCCTGTTCTCCTTGATCGCGGCCTTCTCGCCATCTGCCAGTGTATTGATCGGTGCCCGTGGCTTTCTGGCCGTCGGCGCGGCGATGATGATGCCGGCTACATTGGCCATCGTGCGGGTGACGTTTACCGACGAGCGCGAACAAGCCATGGCGTTTGGCATCTGGGCATCAGTTGCCTCAGGGGGTGCCGCGTTCGGCCCGGTGGTGGGCGGCCTGTTGCTGGAGCATTTCTGGTGGGGTTCGGTGTTTCTGATCAACGTGCCCATTGTGCTGGTGGCGTTGGCCCTTGGCGCGGTGTTGATTCCGAATCACCCGGGGGATGCGCAAAGACGATGGGATGGGTTGGGCTCGCTGCAAGTCATGATCGGGTTGATCAGCCTGGCGTATGCCGTCAAGGAACTCGGTAAACGGGCGCCCTCCTTCGATGGAATGCTGGTGGCTGTCGTCCTGGGTGCGCTATGCCTGACGCTGTTCATTCGACGCCAACGTCGTGCCGCACAGCCGATGCTCGATCTCGCGCTGTTCACAACACCGGGCTTCAGAAATGCCGTCATTTCAGCGGTCGTGTCGGCCGCTGCGCTGATCGGCATGGAGCTGGTGTTCAGCCAACGCCTGCAACTGGTACTCGGCATGTCACCGCTGGAGGCAGCACTGTTCATCCTCCCGCTGCCACTGGGTTCCTTTATCGCAGGTCCGCTTGCCGGCTACTACCTGCCGCGACTGGGCAACCAGCGGATGCTGTTCTGGACGTTGCTGCTTTCGTCGGTGGCGATGCTGGCCTATCTGTTGCTGTACAACGCGGCGGTGTCCCTGCAAATCGCCAGCCTTGCGCTGTTGGGCCTGACGATTGGCGCGGCCCTGACCGCCTCGTCCAGCACCATCATGCTCAGCGTGCCCGCCGATAAAGCCGGCATGGCCGCTTCCATCGAGGAAGTGTCCTTTGAACTGGGCGGTGCTGTGGGTGTAACCCTTGCGGGCAGCCTGTTATCGGCGATTTATGAGTATTCAACGGGCTTGGTGATTCCGTCGTGGCTGACCCGAAACCCCACGGCATTCGAGAGTCTCGACGACGCGCTGGTCGTCGCCGAGACGTTGTCACCCGAAGGCAGCGCGATGCTGACCGCTTTCGCCCGTGCGGCGTTCGATGCAGGCTTTGTTGCCGTGCTGGCAGTGTCGGCAGTCCTGCTGTTGATCGCATCGCTGCTGGTCATGCTGAGCAAACAAGCGCAACCGCGCGAGGTCACAGATCGTCCTTGATAAGCAAAGCGCGGTTTCAGTTGAACGGTTGCGCATGGAGCCTCAAAGCTTATGGCTACCCAATGCCCGATAGCGCTCCGGCGATGCCTTGCGAAGTCGAGCCGCCAGAAACACGCCACCCAGCAGGGCCGCGGGAATGATGGCGCACAGACCGTACGACAAAGCCTTGCTGGCGCCCGTCAACACATCGAAATGCACCACCGCGAGGACCAGGACCGCCAACAGGGCAACACAAGAAAAACCGGGGAAAATCCGCCCACGCCAGATCCCCACCTTGAGTTCCGGATGACCTCGAAAAAAGAACAACACCGCAGCGGAAGTCAGCGCCATCAGCAAAATCACACACAGCGTGGCCAAGTTGGACAGCCAGGCAAACAGCTGCAGGATCGGATCGGCATCCATGGCGGCGAACACCAGCACAACCACGGCAGAGATAAGGCTCTGCAACGCCGAGCCCATATGGGGACTTTGGTGAACGCGATGGGTTGTACCCAAGCGGTGCGGCAACAGGCCGTCACGCCCAATGGCGTAGAAGTAACGGGCCGCAGCGTTATGAAAGGCCAGCAGGCCGGCATAGATACTGACCATGAACAGCACGCGGATAATCTGCGTGAGGTAAGGGCCGACAAAGTGGTCGGACATGCCATAGATAAATGTCGTGGGATCCTGCAAGGCCTGCAGCATCGGCACGATCTTGTCCGCGCCTACACCCACCACCATCGACCACACCGACAGCGCGTAGAAACCACCGATCAGCAACACCGAGCAGTAGGTGGCAATCGGAATGGTACGCTGCGGGTTCTTGGCTTCTTCGCCGTAAATGGTCGTGGCCTCGAAGCCGATAAACGCCGCGAAGCAGAACAGCAAGCCGATTGACGGAGTGCCGCTAAACACATGACTGCGATCAAACGAGTCAAAATTGATGCCGCTGTCGCCGCCGGATTTGAGGATGGCAAAATCCAGGATCAGAATCGCCAGGTACTCGGCAATCACCATCACCGACAGTACCCGCGCCGACAGGTCAATCTTGCGATACCCCAGAATCGCGATGCTCGCCATCGCCATCAATGAGTAAGACCACCACGGCATCACCAGACCGAACATGCTTTCCATGGTGCCGCTGACGACCCCACCGAACATGCCATACAGCCCGACCTGAAGAATGTTATAGGCAAACATCGCCAACACCCCGGCTGCGCCACCTGCCAGGCCACCCAGACCGCGGGAGGTGAATGCATAAAAGCCGCCGGCATTGGTCAGGTGGCGGGACATGGTGGTGTAGCCCACTGAAAACGCCAGCAACACCAGCAACGCCAGGATCAGCAGCGCCGGCGTACCCGCGCCATTGCCCAGCATGATGCCAATCGGGAAGCCACCGGCGATGACACTTAACGGGCTCGCCGCCGACACCACGAAAAAGATGATGAAGCCGATACCCAAGGCACCACGTTTCAACTCCGTCGAACTGTTGATCGGGATAGATACACTCATGTTTTTGACCTTATTGTATGAGGCAGTCGCTGTAGGATCGGTGCAGACAGCCGCTCACCGTCACCGATAGATGTCGCACGCTGGATTCGATCCTATGCCTCACCGTGAACGCCCCGGTATCCCAAATCGGTAACCTGTTCCGCCATGACCTGACGCCCTCCCTGTCCTCACTGCAAGGCCAGACGCGCCGTTAGCTGCGACGCCGCACCGGTCACCAGGTCGCACAGATAGCGCTGCTGAAACGCATTGAACCGTTCACTGAGCCCAACGAGGGTCATGCTTCCGAGCACTCGACGCTTTTCGTCGAAAATCGGCGCCGCGACGCCACTGCGCCCCGGGTACAGCTCACTTTCGCTGATGCAGTAGCCTTGTTTGCGAATGGCAAGCAGGCTCTTGATGAACGGCTTCCACTCCAGCCCCAGACTCTGCAATTGGGATGGGTTCGCATGAGCGTCGTAGACGCGCCGGATCTGACGCGGTAGCAGATAAGCCAGTACGACGCGGGAGGTCGCACTGTGAAAAAGATCGATCGGCCTCCCCCTGCCGCCACCGGCCGGGCCGGCATCGGAGCCACGCTGGATCAGGACGTTGACCACAGAATCGCCATGCCACTCGCTGACCAGCGCATCCAGGCCGGTGTCGGCGACCAGCTTTTCGACCAGGTCACGGCTGCAGGCCAGCAACGGATCGTAGTTCGTCATCAGATGCTCGAGCGTGAAAATTCGCGGGCCGAGTGCGTAGCCGCGCGGCAATCGCTTCAACAGTCCCGCATCGCCGAGTTCGCGCAAATAACGATAGGCGGTGGCGGGCGTGTAGCCGAGCTCGCGGCAAATGATGTCCACATCAATGATCGGCTGTTCCGGGCGGAACAGGTCGAAGACCATGAGCAGACGGCGAAGGCTATTCATCTTTTCTACATCCTTGTGGAGCCGACAGTCGCCCCGCCACACAGTGCCGAGGGTGAATGTTCAGGCGCGAGCGCAGGCGGCGATGGCCGCGCGCGGGGTATGGGACGGCAACTCTGCGAACAGCTCCTGGTACTCCGCCGCAAAATGACTGAGGTGAAAGAAGCCCCATTGGGCAGCGGCATCGCCAATCGAAAGTTGCGAGGCGCGGGTGGACATCAAGGTGCGGCGTACACCGTTGAGCCTCACCGAGCGCAAGTAATTGAGTGGCGTCGTCTCGGCAACCGCGCGAAAGCTGTTCTGCACGGTACGACGACTGACCTGGAGTCGCTGGCACAACTCGATCACGCTGGGCACGTCGATCATCTCTGAGGTCGCCAGACGGTGGCATTTCTCGACAATGAAGCTTCGCGTGGAGCTTGTGGTGCGTTGTTGCTTGTCGCAGGCCGGGTCGGTCATGAGTTGCAGCAACTCGCCGAGCATCGCCTGCTCAAACGCCAGCTCCCGCTCCCGATCTCGCGTGCTGTCGAGTTCTTCGTACACCAGGGCCTGGGAGAACATCGCCAGCAATCGGCGACGTGCGTCTGCAAAGCGCGGCGCGGAAACCCTGATCACCGGCTGACGCAACAATTGGCTGACCTCTTTCGCCGAAGCCGTTTGCGCCAACGCCTGCTCGAACAACTCACGCTCGAAAGTGATGGACAGCAACTCCATGCCCATCGGCATATGGAACATGAACTCCTCGCCACCTTGAAGAAAAAACAGGCTGCTATCGTCCGCCTCTCGCCCTTGCATCCGAATCGAACCCGGGGTGGTGATCGGCACTGCAAAGCACATCTTGCCTCGGGGAGCCACGCCGTGCTGCACGACACGCTGGTTGATCTGCTCGAGAAAGACGTGGACACCCGCCGTCGACAACTGCATCAGCGAACTCTCGGTCGAGCCTGCGGTTAACTGACTGTAGTCCTGGTTCCACTCCTGGACGGTGGCCGCATGGGCATGGACGTCGCTGAAATGGCTGATAGTCTGATTTTTCATGATGTCGAAAGCCTCTGCCAATATTCTTGTTTTTAGATCGCCATCCCTTGCGATATTCGCACATAGTAAAAATTCTGCATATTTGTTTGTGGCATCTCAAATTCACTGCTGGAAGATGCGTTCAGGGCGGCTCACCCATGTGCCAATTCGGGCTACCGGCCCCAGGCACGCCACGGAGATGATCAGCACACTTAAATCGACATGCAGTGAGAACGTCATGAGTGAAGCCAAACTTGAATCCCTCCACTTCGCGGATGCCCCGCGGATTACCTCCACCGTACTTCCCGGCCCGAAAACCAGCGAGGCCCTGGCGCTGTCGGCGCGTACCGAGTCGATGGCACGCGGCGGCGGACGCATGCCCGTCGCGATGGACCGTGCCTTCGGCGCTACCTTCAAGGACCCGGATGGCAACACTTACATCGACCTGTCCGCCGGCGTGGGCGTCAGCAGCGTAGGCCGCTGCCATCCGAAGGTGGTGCAGGCGATCCGAGAACAGTCCGAAGTGCTGATGCATGCCCTGGAAGTCAACAGTACCCGGCGCACTGAACTGGCAGCCAAGCTCTCCGAGATCGCGCCCGACGGCTTGCGTGGCGACTGCATCACCTTCTTCACGCAAAGCGGCAGCGATGCGCTGGAAGCCGCCATCAAGTTTGCCAAGCGCATCACCGGGCGGCACCAGATCGTCGCCTTTCATGGAGGCTACCACGGCGTGTGGAACGCTTCGGGTTCTCTGACGACAGGTACGGCCTACCGCAAGGGCTACGGTGCGCAGATGGGCGGGGTCATTCACGCCCCCTACCCTTATGCTTACCGCTTCCCTTTCGACACCACGCACAAAAGCGCCGAGCAAATCGCCGGTGAATACGTGGACTACCTGTTGAACACCCCCTACACCGCCGCCGATGACGTGGCTGCCGTGATTGTGGAACCGGTGCAGGGCGAAGGCGGCTACGTGCCCCCCTCGGCAGAATTCCTGCAGCTGTTGCGCAAGGCATGCGACCGCAGCGGTACGCTGCTGATCGTCGATGAAGTGCAATCCGGCGCAGGGCGCACCGGCAAGATGTGGGCGGTCGAGCACTCAGGCGTCAAGCCAGACATGCTCACGTTCGGCAAGGGCATCGGCAGCGACCTGCCAATGGCGGGCCTGATCATGCGTTCAGACCTGGCGGCGGCGATTCCTGACGGATCGATGCCCAATACCTTCGCCGCCAACTCGTTGTCCGCCGCGGTGGCGCTGACCAACATCAGCATCCTGCAGGACCCGGAGCTCGATCTGATCAACCGCGCTCATACGCTGGGACTGGACGCTCAGGAATATATCCGTGGCTTCAACAGCCGGTTTGTCGCTGAAGTCCGCGGCCGCGGCCTGATGATCGGTATCGAGCTGGTCGAAGACCCCGTCACCAAGGCCCCCCTGGCGCCCGAAAAAATCGGCCAGCTCATGGGCTACCTGCTGAACCACGGCGTGCTGATGATTCCCTGCGGTCGCTACAGCAACGTGATGCGAGTCATGCCCTCGCTGACGATCTCGCGCGCGCTGTTCTTCAAGGCACTGGACATCTTCGGCGATGCCCTGGCTTCCCTTGAGGCGTGACCTGACCACATCACTTATGGACCACAAAAATGACTGAGCACTTGAATCACTTCATCGAAGGCGCGACCTTCGAAGCCTCCGACGGCCGTCGCATAGACCTCATCAACCCCGTGACAGAACAGGTGTACGGCAGCTCCGCACGGGGCACGGTTGAGGACGTGGACCGCGCGGTGGCGGCTGCGCACCGTCAACTTGAGGGTGGCGCCTGGAGCCAGCTCGACGGCGCCCAGCGCAGCCGACTGCTATCGAAACTCGCTGACCTGGTTGAACGCGACAGCGAATTGCTGGCCGATCTGGACGCCAACGCCATCGGGCGCTCCCCCATCGAGCCGCGCCGGATGGACTTACCCAACGCGATCGCCAATCTGCGCGCCGCTGCCGGCTGGGCCAACCAGTTGGAAGGTCGCACCATTCCCACAGGTGGCTACTTCGGCACCAAGACCCTTTCGTACACGGTACGCGAGCCCGTGGGTGTGGTCGGCGCCATCGTCCCCTGGAATTCGCCGCTGATGATCACCGTCTGGAAGCTTGCCGCGTTGCTGGCAGCAGGCTGCACCGTGGTCATCAAGCCTTCGGAAGAGACGCCGCAGTCTGCCCTGCACCTGGCAGCACTGGCTCAGGAAGCGGGCTTCCCGGACGGCGTGATCAACGTGGTCACCGGCTACGGCAATGAGGTGGGTCGCGCTTTGTGCGTACACCCGCACGTTGCCAAGATCAGCTTCACCGGCAGCCCCGAGGCCGGGCGCGAAATCCAGCGCACCGCCGGCGTGTTGTTTAAGCGCGTGGCATTGGAGCTGGGCGGCAAGAGTCCGCAGATTGTTTTCGACGACGCCTCTTTCGACGACGCACTGCGCGGCTGTGCACTTGGCCTGTTCGCCAACCAGGGCCAGGTCTGTGCCGCTGGCTCGCGCATCCTGGTCCACCGCAGCATCGCCGATCGCTTTGGCGCGGCGCTTGCCGATGCGGCGCAGTCAGTCAATGTGGGTGACCCTCGCCAGCCCGGCGTACAGATGGGACCGGTGGCCAAGAAAGCGCAATTCGATCGCGTTAACCGATATATCCAACTGGGGATCGACCAAGGCGCCTCGCTATTGGCCGGCGGTGTATCGACGCCTGAGCGTGGCTGGTTTGTGCGACCGACGATCTTCACCAACGCCAACAACACCATGGCGATCGCCCAGGACGAAATCTTCGGCCCCGTCGGCACGCTGATCACGTTCGACAGCGAAGAGGAAGCCATCGCACTGGCCAACGACTCCAGCTACGGCCTGGCGGCCACGGTCTGGACGACCGACCTGGTGCGAGCGCACCGGGTAGCCGCTGCGGTGAAGGCCGGTGCCGTGGGTATCAACTGCTGGAGCCCGCTGGACGCTAACCTGCCCTGGGGCGGCATAAAGACCAGCGGTATCGGCCGTGAAGGCGGGTTTGCCGGCGCGGTGGCCTACACCGAGGAGAAAGTCATCACCGTGCTGTTGCCTTCCTGAGCACAAAACCTGTCCTGACCGAACCACCCTCCGGGCCCCGTGCCGTGGAGGGTGACCGTTCAAAAGTGCATCCCTGATGCCGTTGAAAAATCACTGGAGAGACTGCGATGAACCCGATAGATCAACAGACAACCGATCGGTATCCGACGTCCCTGCGAATCTTGCACTGGGTGCGCGCCGCGCTCATCGCAGGCCTGCTCTGGGCAGGCTGGCATATGACCGGTCTGAATGACGAAGTGGCGAGCAAGTACGAGCTCTATTACCCGTGGCACAAATCCTTTGGCGTGTTGATGTTTCTGGTTGTCCTGACCCAGATCGCCCTGCGTTTTCGGACTCCCGTGCTTCCGCAGCCGCTGGAAACGCTGGCGAGCTATGAAAAGTTCCTGTCAAGGCTTACGCAGCGTGTCATGTATGCGCTTATCGTGATCGTGCCGTTGATGGGGTATTCAATGTCGAGCACCTACACGATGAGCGACGGGGTGTTCTTTTTTGGGGTCAACCTGCCGGAACTCCTTCCGAAAAATGACAATTGGTTCGTCGTCTTCCAATGGCTGCACAAAGTATTGGCCTACACCCTGCTCGGACTGATCCTGTTGCATGTCGCGGGCGCCCTGAAACACCGGTTTTTAGACCGCGACCCTCGAAACGATGTCCTGCGCCGCATGCTGTGACTTGATGAGGCGTGGGCGCAAGACGTCCACGCCTTGATGGATCTGACTTCCGGTAGCGCCACTTGCGCACGGGGTTCTTGAAGTCGTCAGTTCTGTTGTGCTTACCTGATACCCGTCTGGCCCAGGTCTGACGAGGTGATACCCTCACGCTGAAATCACTCGTTGTTATCACCGTTGGCGCTGCCGGGCTTCTGTCCTGCCAATTCATTGGCATGCGATGAGGAGATGAAAATGAAAGGCTTTCTCCTGATTTTCTTTACTCAACAGAACCGTCGTTATCAGGGAAAGATGCTTGGCGAATGGATCGTCGATGTGGCCAAAGAGATGGGGCTGCGAGGTGCGACTCTGTCGACAGCTATCGAGGGTTTTGGACACACCGGTCGACTGCACTCTTCGCATTTTTTTGAACTCGCGGATCAGCCTACGGAAATTCGCATGGCTATCACCGAGGATGAATCCGAAAAGTTGCTCAAGAGGCTGGATGCTGAGGAGATCTCTGTGTTTTACATAAAGACCCCCATCGAGATGGGCTTCGTCGGAAAAAAAGCCACTTGACGGGCCCCTCCTCGATCGCCTGTTGCCTGGCGACCTCACCTCCAGAGTGCGCCACCGCCGGTGGCGCCCCTGATCAAGATACCGACAACAAACCTTCGTTGTTACGGCGCAATCGGCGACTCAGAAAGCCACCCACACGATGAACTGGAAGTAAGTGTTGGTTGATGCGCTCCCGCTCTGCAGACCACCGTCCCCGAGCCACTTCTGGGGCGTATACAAGCCGATCAGCGGCGAGATTGTGACGTTATCCGTCACCATCCAATCCAGAAAAAGATCGACCTCGCGCGCAGTGAAGTCCTGCTCATGCGTACGGGAGAGCTGGTGGTAGTTGAAGGCCATGGCGTTAAGGGTCAATTTATCGGTCGGCTTGACTGAGAGGAGCACGTCGTTGATCGCCATGTTTGAGGTCACCGAACCTGCGTAATTGGCGGCGACTTCACCTTGGAATCGCTTGCGAAAACCTCCCTGGAACAGAAAGTCGTAACCTTCGGAATAGCGCGAATATCGATAGCTCACCGTCGGTTGCCATTGGGTGTCGGCAAAGGTGTAGCCCGCTTCGAAGAACATCGCCCGCTGTGAGCCTGAACGTTTTTCCTGACGTGCCACCTCAAACGCAAAGTCGGCATTCTCGATCCCGGCATTGCCCTGCCCACGAATGCTGTAGATGTTCATGCCCTTGCGCTCAAGCCGATCACCAAAGGCAAATCGCTCGTCAACATCGAGGCCGTGCACGTACGTCGAACCGATCGAGCCGATGGGCGTCGTGTAGTCGAGGGTGGCGCCAGCCACTTCAGTCTTCGACTGCCCGGGGTTGTCGGATTTGAGCCATATCAGGCTACTGTGAAGGCCCTGCGTACCACCCAGCTTCAAGACTGCCGTATGCGCGAACGCCAGCCGCGGTCCAAGGTAGAAGGCGCCGCCACGATTGAACCGGCCATCCGCAACGCCCGGGATAGGATTGAAACCCTTCCCGGGGGCGAACCCGTCATCGGTGATCAGGAAGCCGTCCACCGTAACGAGCTGTCGGCCAAAAGAGAAATCAACGCCGTCCTTGCCCAGTGCTGGAATCAGATCACCTGACTTCCAGCCCAGGTAGGCGTCTTCCACCGCCGTTCTTCTTTCATCCCCGACGGTGAGCCCTCCCGCGTCCCCATCGCCAAATGACCCCGTGCTGATCCAGCTGAGCCCGCCATAGATCGAGCCGGCAGTGATCTTATCGGTCGTGCCGTTGAGACCGTATTTGGCGAAGCCTTCTTGCCACCGCATCCTGCCGGGCTCCCTCTCAGGGTCGGCGATGTAGTTCTTCTCGCTGCCGAACCAGCCAAACGCCGCCGACAGGTCGGCATTCAGGACGGTTGCTCCATCGTCTTCGTTATAGAGCTGATAGGCGTGTGCCTGCGGCTCAAAGGTACAGAGTGCAACCAGCGAAAGTAATGGGGCGTAACTGAGGGTGCGCATGACGTCTCTCCTGTTTTTATATTTATGAGGCGAGCCGCGAGTGTTCAGGCTTGGGTTGCCCAAGCGGTAACCCAAATCAGCACTTTCAAGGGGCTGGCCGCCCGCCTCTTCGCGCGATATCTCCTGCACTGAAAAGCACCCTCCGGTGCCTTTAATGGTTGCCGTTTTGGGCTACGGCCTCTGAACGCAACGCCCCTATGCTGGGCCCATAAGAACCATAAGAACCGAGGCACCCGTCATGACCCCCTTGTCACACTCCCCGTTATTACGTCAGGGGCTTTGTCTTCTGACCCTCTTCGCCTGCAGTGCCCTGGCACCTATCGCCAGTGCCCACCATTCGTTCGCCCTTTTCGATCAGACCCAGACGGTCTCGATCAAGGGTGTCGTTGAGCGCTTTGCCTGGACCAATCCCCACATCACGATTTACGTCGATACACCCGGCCCACCCGCCCAGCGATTCAAGATCGAAACGGGCAGTGTCAACGCGTTACAGCGCACGGGCTGGACCGCTGAGTCGATCAAGGCCGGCGAGAGTGCCGAGGTGTCCTTCAAACCGTTGAAAAACGGTGAGCCGGGTGGGCTGCTCGTGGAAATCAAGATCGGAGACGTCGTACTCACGGGCGGCGGATAGGAAGCCCCTTCCCGGCATCCTGAAGACCTCACCGACCAGACCAGACCAGCAGCGTGGAGACGTTTCAATGAAACCGACACGAACCTTGAACACGGCAATGATCGTCCTGGGCATCGCCCTCGTGACGGTCGCCGGGATGTGCAACGCCGCGACACCTTCCAAACCTCTTAGCGACAAACACAGCGTCAGCGCGCGCCCCGACATCAGCGGCACCTGGGAACGAACCCCGGACGACTGGTTCGGTGAGAACCCGGACAACCCGGTGCACCCGGGCGGACCGATGGACCTGAAGGCGCCCTATGCCGACGAATACGTCGCGCTGAAGAAGAAAGAAGCCGTGGCGAACGAGGCCGGAACGCCGTTGGCCACAACGAGCTCCAGATGCCTGCCCGAGGGAATGCCGACGATGATGGCGGCGCTTTTTCCGATCCAGATCATTCACGACGACAAGCAAGTGATTGTTCTCGGTGAGTATCTCCAGCAGGTCCGCCGGATTCTCTTGAACCAAGCGATGCCTCCAAAAGAGACCCTGGACCCTAAATATCAAGGCCATTCACGCGGCCATTGGGAAGGCGACACGCTCGTCGTGGAAACACAACGGGTGCGAACGGACGTGAGTTTCTACGACGTTCCGCACGGCAAGGACATGAAGATCACCGAACGCATCAGGCTGACGGCGCCGGATCACCTGGAGAACCAGGTCGTGATCGAGGATCCGCAAGTGCTCAAGGCACCGTATCGCTTCACGTTCGACTACAAGCGGTCCAGCTACGCCATTCAAGAGTACGTCTGCGAGAACAACCAGATCGTGATCGACAGCGAGGGCAAGGCATCCCTCAGCCTCGAGTGACGGCCTCATCAATCGCCAACTGGAGCTGACCGAATGGAACGACTGACAACCCTCAGCCTCCTGCGGCCGACGCTGAAAAGCGTCCTGCTGTCGCTGCTCCTCTCGTCGAACTCATTCGCCGAGATGCCCCGCATGCCCACGGCCATTCCCGTGCCGCCTTCCGGCAAGCTACCGCTGTCGTCGGCCAAACGCCCGGGAACCGAATACAGCGACCTCGACAAGTACGGCTATATCGAGGAAGAGTTTTACCTGCAAGGCGTCGCCCCGGCCATTACCGCCTCGGGCAAAACCCTGTTGGAGGCGCCTTACACCACCCGCATTCTGGTGCGCAAACCGGCTGACCCCGCACGCTTCAATGGCACGGTCGTGATCGAGCCGTTCAGCTGGTTCGGCGAGCGCGCCGCGGGTTGGATCCTGACCCGCGACTACTTGCTACGTCGCGGCTATGCGTACGTCGGGTACACGCTCAATGTAAACAAGCCGCCAGTCGACCCCAAGTTCATCTCGGACACCCCGGCGGCCGAGGCCGATCAGATCGCTCAGTACGGACGGATCGTGAACTTCGAGTTCATGCGCCGCTTCGACTTTGCACGCTACGCGCCGCTGGGCAGCTATTACGACCCGCAACACTTCACCCGCGGCGAAGGTCCCGATCCGTTCGCTCCACAGTCCCAGGGCATCGGCGCGCAACTGGCGTTGTTGCTGAAAACCAAAGCGGCGCAAAGCCCGTTGGCAGGACTCGACGTGCAACGTGTCTATGTCAATAGCTGGGCCGTGACCGCGCAAGTCTGGATGGACTACCTCGACCAGGGCCGGCACCAGCAGTGGCGCATGCCCGACGCAAGGCCGCTGATCGATGCCTACATGACCGGCCGCATGGCCTACGGAGAGGTGGGCGGCGACGTCATCCGGCTGCCGCGCCAGACGCCCGACGGCGTGCCGTTCGTGACCGTCTACAGCCAGTCCGAACTGATGCATGACGTGATCGAAGGCATCAACCTGCCGCCGGACACCGACAGCCCGCAGGTTCGTTACTACGAAGTGACCGGCATGCCGCACCTGCGGCTGGCCGACCTCGGTACGGAACATACCGAACTGTTCGCTGCCGACGTCGGCAAAGGTGACGACCCACGGTGCCGGACGCTGTACGACGAACCGGCGGAGCTGGTCGTATCCTCGCTTCTGGATCGCATGGACCAATGGGTACGCAACGGCAAACCCATGCCGAATGCTCCGCGGGTCGCCCGCGATGGCAAGACCGCCGCGCGTGATCCCGTTAGCGGCAACTTGCAAGGGGGCGTACGTCCGCCGTGGATTCAGGTGCCCAGTGCGACCTACCTCACTGACCAGGAGACCGGTTGCGGCCTGATCTACGACACCAAGGTGCCTTACTCCAAGGAAGTACTTGCCCAGCGTTATGGAAGCTTCAGCAACTACGAACAGAGATTCGAAGACGCCAAAGCCCTTTCGATCAAGGAAGGGTACTTACTGCCAGAAGATGCGGCGGGCCTGCATCCGATCGCAACACCTCAAGACTTCTAACCCCATGTGGAAGAAAAGCAGATGTCATCATCACTGATCATTGGCTGGATCTATGCGTCACCTTTAAGCACAACCATCAGGGACATTCTCTGGGTCATACCCACCGTCCAGAGCATTCATATCCTGGCCATCACCGTGCTCTTCGGCTCTGCGGTGATCTCCGATCTTCGGCTGGCGGGTGTGTTCGCCACTGACGAGCCATTGCGCGGCGTCGTGCGCCGTTACTACCCGTGGATGCGCAATGCGCTCCTCGTCCTGCTCTTCACGGGACTGATCATGATCATCGCCGAGCCTGACCGCGTTCTCGTCAACTCGACCTTCTGGCTGAAGATGGCCCTGGTCGTGAGTGCGTTCACATTGACCTCGCTTTTACGGCGTCCCCTGCTGCGCCCTGCCGACGATGCCAAACGTGTTGGCGAGCCTCGTCTCGTCAAGGCGTTAGCCTGGCTGTCGATCGGTTTGTGGTGCGTCGTCATCATCTGCGGCCGCTGGATCGCCTACGCGATCTAAGCGTTTTCAACGAAAGCTCCCAGGTATTCGCCATGGACATTCAACCCCTGCTGCAAGCCCTACAGGACACCTCTGTCGCCACCTTCATCCGAGAGTCCGGCTCCGCTTTTCCAACCCTTGAATCGGTGCATGTGATCGGCATTGCCCTTGTGTTCGGCACCATCGCCGTCGTCGATTTGCGGCTGCTTGGCGTTGCCTCCCATCGCCGCAGTGCGCTACGGCTGATACAAGACCTGCTGCCGTTCACCTGGGTCGCGTTCGTGGCTTGCGTGATCACCGGCCTGCTCATGTTCGCCGCCAATGCCACGACCTATGCCGAGAACACTGCCTTCTTGTGCAAGATGGGCGTGTTAATGCTGGCGGGGCTCAACATGGGGGTATTCCATTTGGGCGTCTTTCGCCGCATTGCCGAATGGGACACGACGCGAGTGCCTCCCAGCCAGGCGCGTGTCGCGGGGTTCAGTTCGTTGGCATTGTGGGCGGGCGTGGTATTCCTCGGCCGCTGGATCGCGTTTCTCTGATGGCTCCTCTATCGCCACGTCGCGCATCCGGCGCAGATAGGCCCAGCGATCACGCAAAGGTCGTACGCCCGGTATCCGGCCGATGGGAATCGCTGGCACTGTTGCTCGCGGTCCTGGCAGTCATCGCCAGCGTGGCAGGATATATAACGCTGCGACCCCAGAAAGCCGGCCCACCGACACCCTTGAGCTGGCAAGTACGTTCCTTCGATGGCCTGGGTCAAGTCGATCAGGCCATCCACAGCGCGCTGCTGCCTGCCGGTGAAGAAATCATCTGGTTCAACAACGACACCGGCGGCTGGATCACGCTGGAGCGTGCGCAGAAAATTTTGCTGCCGCCTTTCTACCGTGACGCCTTCTGGAAGACCAATGGCGAGGTGCAGTGGCAATTGATTCTGCCCGGCACTCACCAGCCGCATGCCGCTTCCGGCGACGAGCACGCCGACGCGCCTGTCACCCCGCCGGACCAGACTGCCAACAAGG
Source organism: Pseudomonas sp. fls2-241-R2A-110 (assembly GCF_030209165.1). Classification (NCBI taxonomy): domain Bacteria; kingdom Pseudomonadati; phylum Pseudomonadota; class Gammaproteobacteria; order Pseudomonadales; family Pseudomonadaceae; genus Pseudomonas; species Pseudomonas sp. fls2-241-R2A-110. Next base: position 170,195 of record NZ_JARVSN010000029.1, read on the forward strand.
TGTCGCAAGCCACCCAGGGCCAGGGCGCTACGGTCTATTACGGCTCAGCCGGCCGCGCGCCGGGCCAGAGCGCCTACCTGCTCGTCATCGGTCACGCGCATGCCGGAGTCATGTGGGCCAACCAAGCGACGATCTGGATCCACCGCAACCCGAACGCGCCCTACCCTGGCATCGTCAAGCCCGAGTCGCTGGTCGGCGATGGCTGGCGCCAGGTCATCCCCTACGACGGTGCCAGCGAAGTCGAACGCGTAAAAGGAACTCAGCCATGACCGTTTCTACGAAACACCGCGCACTGTGGCGCCGATGCATCGCGCTATTGCTGCTGATACCCGCCATCGCACTTGCAGGCACCACACCCTCTTCAGGCAAGAAGCTAAAAATCGGCGTCACGCTGCATCCCTACTACAGCTTCGTGGCAAACATCGTCGGTGATCGGGCAGAGGTCGTTGCGCTCATTCCAGCCGAGGCCAATCCACACAACTATCAGCCGCAGCCCGATGACATCACCCGCGCGATGAACATCGATGTCCTGGTCGTCAACGGCATCGGACACGATGAATGGGCCTTTCAGATCATCAAGGCCGCCGGCCGTGGGGCGAACCTGCCGATTATCCAGGCCAATGCTTCGGTTGCGCTTATCCCTATCGGTGGTGACCAAGGCGACGCCAAGGTGGTCAATCCGCATACCTTCGTATCCACCACGGCAGCGATACAGCAGGTCTTCGAAATCACTCGCCGGCTGGGCGAACTGGACCCGGACAACGCTGCGGCGTATCGACAAAACGCTCTGGCGTATGCCGCGCGTATCCGCGAGCTGAGGGCTGGCTTCATGACCCGCTTCGCCGCGCTGGATTTGTCTTCGTTCCGGTGCGCGACAACGCACGCTGGCTACGACTACATGATGCAGGAGTTCGGCCTGTTCGTGAGCGCCGTGATCGAGCCGCGTCACGGCGTCGCGCCGACTGCGCGCCAGTTGGCCAACACCATCGACGCGATCAAGAAGGCCAATGTGCGTGTGCTTTTCGCCGAGAAGAATTTTTCCCTCGACCTCGCCAAGCCTATCGAGGCAGCCACCGGCGTGAAGGTTTTCGCGCTGTCTCACATCACCGGCGATACCTATAGCCCGGACGAATTCGAGGTGGCGATGCGCGAAAACCTCGAGACCTTGGCCGAAGCCGTCGAGTTTACGCAGCGATGAACGCGATGAAGGAGGAACAAGCGATGCGCGGCCCCGCCATTGTGTTCGACAACGTCTCCCTGCAATTGGGAGGCACCCAAGTGCTCGACAAGGTGAGTTTCCGAGTAGAAGCCGGTGCGCTGCACTGCCTGGTAGGCCCGAACGGCGGCGGCAAGACTTCACTGGTGCGCGCACTGCTGGGCCAGATGCCGCATTCGGGGACGGTCCGGTTCGAGGGCGAGGTCACGACGCCGATGGGGTATGTCCCGCAATTGCCGGACTTCGACCGCAACGTGCCGATGACGGTCAACGACATCATGGCCCTTCTCGGCCAACGCAGGCCGGCCTTCCTGGGCTCAAGCCGATCCGCCAAGGCGGCCAATGCCCAGGCGCTGGAGCGCACCGGCGTGGCCGGAATAGGCGCAAAACCGTTTGGCAGCCTGTCCGGTGGCCAGCGTCAGCGAGTGCTGCTGGCTCAGGCGATCAGCCCGGCGCCCTGGCTGCTGATCCTCGACGAACCCACCGCCGGCATCGACGAACCGGGCGTGCGCCTGGTGGAGGCACTGGTGGCGGAGCTGAACAGCCGCGGCGTCACCATCCTCTGGATCAACCATGACCTGGAACAGGTCAGGCGCATCGCGCAATCCATGACCGTTATCAACCGGCGGGTGCTGTTTCATGGCCCGCCCGACCAGGTCGCCTACCCGCTGGAGGGTAACTAATGAGCGCCCTGTATGAATTGATTCGCAACCAGCTGCAGGCGCTCGCCGCGAGTGGCATCTTGCCGCAGCCGTTCGAGTACGAGTTCGTGATCAATGCGCTGCTTTGCGCGCTGCTCATCGGGCCGCTGCTGGGTGTGCTGGGTTCGATGGTGATGATCAAGCGCATGGCATTCTTCAGTCAGTCCGTCGGCAATGCGGCGATGACCGGCGTGGCCATCGGCGTGCTGATCGGCGAGTCCTACACCTCCCCCTACTTCTCAATGTTCGGCTTCTGCCTGCTGTTCGCCCTGACGCTGAAGTACACGCAGCACCGCACCACGCTGGCTAATGACACGCTGATCGGTGTGTTCTTGTCCATCTCGCTGGCGGTCGGGGCGTCGTTGTTGCTGTTCGTGTCGGCGAAGATCAACACGCACGTGATGGAAAGCGTGCTGTTCGGTTCCATCCTGGCGGTCGACTACACCGACATGAACGTGCTGCTTGTGGTAACGGCGACGTGTGCTCTGCTCGGACTGCCGCTGTACAACGGCATGCTGCTGGCCAGCCTCAATCCGAGCCTGGCGCATGCTCGCGGTGTGCGCGTGCGAAGCGTCGAATACCTGTTTGTCGTATTGGTCACGCTGGTGACGGTCGCCTGCCTGAAGATCATCGGCGCCGTGCTCGTCGAAGCCCTTCTGCTCATTCCGGCGGCGGCGGCACGCAACATCAGCCGTTCGCTCCCGGGACTGGTCGTGCGCGCCATCCTGATTGCGACGTTTTCCTGCGTGGTCGGCATCCTGGCCCCCATGCAATTCCACATCCCCGTGCCAACGGGCGGCGCCATCGTGATCGTCGCTGCATTGGTGTTCCTCATCACCACCGTGATCCGCGCTACGGCGTCCCGGTTCAGAGGTGCCAGCGTATGAAAAGGCTTTGCATGTCACGTCGTTCCTGGCTAGCGATGGTGGTACTGCTGCTCGGCAACCCGCTGTGTGCCATCGCGGATATCGGCAGGCAGCAGGTGCTTGTCGCGCTGCCAGCGGTGTATGCGCTCACCTCGGCACTCAGCGACGGCACGACTATCGAGGTCGTCCGTCTTCCAGCGGACGCTGCCGTGCCGATGGAAAGCCAGGCGAACGCGCTGTCGCGCCTGGACGCCGCTGCATTCCAGCAGGCCGCAGCCGTGGTCACTCTGGGCAGTCTCTGGCGCGCGGATCCTCTGTACGCGACGGCCCGTCGCCACAATCTGCGAATCGTCGAGATCGATGCTTCGCACTCATGGGACACCATCAAACCGGGCGTGGCCGTGACCCGCGTGCCATCGAACGACGTTCCCTGGGCCACCGAGCGCGGCGTCGATGGTGGGCTTTCGCCGTACGCCTGGCTCGGCCCCGTCAATGCCATGCGCATGTCGGTGATTATCGCTACCGACCTGGCACGCCTGTCCCCTTCCGATGCGCCTCGGATAGCGCACAACCTCGCCGCACTCGAAGGGCGATTGCGCCAACTCAAGGCCAACTATGGAGCCCGGCTGGTGGCCGTGCCGGAGCTGCGGGTGCTGTCGCTGGCCAGTGAGTTCACTTACCTGTTCGGCGAGTTCGGCATTTTTGTCGACGGTTGGTTCGTCCGACAGGACATCGACTGGAGCGACGCCGACCGCACCGCACTGACCCGATACCTGCGTGAGCGTGACATCCATGTGGTGGTCCACAAGTGGGCACCGGACGCCAGGATCGCCAAGGCCATCGAGGACGGCGGCGCACGGTTGTTGATACTGGATGCGGGCAACCCGGGAATGCTCGCGGACTCGGCCAACGGGTACGAAGCACTCCTGAGTTCGAACCTGGATGCCTTGCTGGCAGCCTTCGCGCCACCTGGCGCCAATACGCGCGGCGATCACACACCGCCGCACCAATGATCAACCTCGACCGTGGAGATCGAAGACCTTATGAAACCCCTAGGTTCAGCACATCGAATACTGATAGCAGGCGCCCTGTTGTTCTGCCAGGCAGCCTTTGCTCATGGGCCCGTCTTCGACTGCTACATCGAGAGCGATGATCGGGTGAAGTGCGAGGCGGGTTACACCGACGGCAGCTCGGCCGCTGGCAGAAAAATCCATGTCCAGGACACCAGCAACAAGGTGTTGCTCGAAGGGATCGTGGGCACCGACAACACCTACGCATTCCAGCCCCCCGCCGAAAAATACTCCGTTGTGTTCATGGGCGGAGACAACCATGAAGCCACGATTCAGTCCTCCGACATTTCAAGGTGAAATCGACCATGCCGATCCAACGACGACTGCTACAGGCACTTGCCGCCGTTACGTTAGCCTGCCTGGCCGGCGCAGCACAGGCCCATTTCCAGATGCTCTACGTCGAGGAAACGGCGCTGCCGCGCTCGGATAAACTGGAGTTCGCGCTCGTGTTCACACACCCCTTCTCCGGCGGCCCGACCATGGCCATGGATGAACCTCGCGCCTTCAGCCACATCAGCTCCCACGGCGGGGAAAAAATCGATCTGCGCCAATATTTGCGCCCTGTCCAATGGCAGAGTCGCGATAACCGTACGACCGCCTATCGTGCGTCGATTCCACGCGAGTTGGTACGCTCACTGGGTGACCATATCTTCGTACTCGAACCCGAGCCTTACCTGGAAACCGAGGAAGGTGTCTACATCCAGCAGTTCACCAAACTCATCGTGAACGTGGGCGGCGTGCCCGGCAACTGGGCAGAACCGCAAGGGTTGCCGGTTGAAATCCAGCCACTCAGCAAGCCTTATGCAAACTGGACGGGCGGCGTGTTCCGCGCATTGGTGCTGGCCGACGGCAAGCCCGTTCCGTTCGCCGAAATCGAGATCGAATACATCAACCATTCAGTCGACATCGAGAAAAACAGCTTCGGCCAGCAAGACTACGTAACGGCACCTCAAGCATCATTCAAATCCCTGAGCACGTACGCGGATTCCTCGGGCGTCGTGACCATCGGCCTGCCCCGGGCCGGATGGTGGGGCATTGCAGCGCTCGACATCGGTACAACGAAAACCCATAAAGGCAAACCCCTGTCGCAAGACGCCGTGCTGTGGGTGCAGGCCAGAGACATGAAATGACACAAGCTCGCCAAGGGGTGGATGCCATTGCGCATTCAACCAGGTCGAGAAATACCGTGATGCCGCAGTTTGCGATAGAGCGTATTGCGGCTGATCCCCAACCGAGCGGCAACATGGGCGATATGCCAGTGTTCCGCCTCAATCAATGTGAGCAGTGTCTGCCGCTCGGACACGCCCAGCGGATTTTCGGCGGGCGCAACTGACGCTGGCGCTGCCGGCAGCAACTCCGCCAAATCGTCCAGGGTGACACGCCCCTCAAACGCCAACGCTATCAGCGTGCGCAGGCACGTACGCAGCTGCCGGACATTGCCTGGCCAAGGCTGCGTCAGCAGGCGCTCTCTGACGCCCGGCTCCAGCCGAATCCTGCCTCCTGCCCCCTCCTCGCGCAGCAACAGGTCGAGCAACAGCCCCTTGTCTGATCGTTCACGCAGCGGTGGAAGGTGCACGGCGAATCCAGCAACGCGGTAGAACAGATCCTCGCGCAAGCGCCCTTCGGCCACGCAGGCGTGCAGATCCTGGTGGCTGGCGCTGATGAGGCGAACATCGAGCGGGCGTGCCGTCGCGCCGCCCAAGGGCACCACCTGACGTTCCTCCAGCACGCGAAGCAAGCGAGTCTGTAGAGCCAGTGGCATATCGGCGATTTCATCAAGAAATAATATGCCGCCGTGGGCCTGTTCCAGCTTGCCGATCATCCCGTCTTTACGTGCACCGGTGAAGCTGCCGCCGCGATAGCCGAACAGCTCGCTTTCGATCAGCGTTTCTGGAATGGCTGCGCAATTGATCGCCACAAACGGCTGGTTGGCTCGGGAGCTAGCGCGGTGCAGCGCCGCAGCAAAAGCTTCTTTGCCCGTACCGGTCTCTCCCTGCAAAAACACCGGGACGTCACGTTCCAGAACACGTAATGCGCGAGCAAAGCCGCGTTGCAGGCGTGGGTCTTCAAGGCACACGTGCACGTCGTTGATTTTGGGTGTCGCGGGAATGACCAAGGGCGCCCGGTGCGCGGGTTCTCGCAGTTGCCCGTAGAACTGGCGGCCGTCCACCAGCCGCACTGGCCAACAGACACTCGGCTGAGCGCTGGCCTGGCTCATCATCTGCTCAATAGGGGTTTCCAACAGCCTTGTCAGAGACTGGCCGATCACTTGATCACGGCTGAGGCCCAGCAGTTCCAGCGCAGCATGGTTGACCGAGCAAATACGGGCATTCTCGTCAAAACTGATCAGGCCTTCACCCAGCATGCCAACGAAGCCTGCCTCAGGGTGCAAGCGCAGCAAATATCGTTGCGGATCATGCCCCAGGAAGAAACAACTCTCTATTAACTTGGCCGACAGGTTGGTCAATGCCATCGCCTGGAAATGCTGCTGAAGACTGAGGTCATCCCTGACGGAAGAGAGATTGAGCACGGCCAGCAACTCTCCACTCGCATCAAATATCGGGCTCGCCGAACAGGTCAGACCGACGTGCTTGCCACGGAAATGCTCATCACGACGGATGGTTACGTGCTTTCGCTCGACCAGGCAGGTGCCGACACCATTGGTGCCTTCGCAATCTTCACTCCATACCGAACCGAGCCACAGCCCGGAACGCTGAAATTCGGCCCGTTCGGATTCGTTAAACACACTGTCGATCGCCACACCGCGAGCATCGGTCAGCAGCACCACGTGGCCATCACGTCCGAGTTGTTGGTGCAAGTTGCTCATCTGCCAGTGCGCTACGGAGATGATGTGTTCCAGTGGCGCGCGATGATCCTGCAAGCGTGGATGCTCAACCACGTTAGGCGCACGGCGACTGGCAGGATCGAGCTGATATTGATCCAGGCACCGGCGCCAGGATCGAGTGATGGCCAGGTCAGCCATCGGGCCAAGGGGGGCGTGAGTGCCCTGCACGGCTTGCAGCACTTGTTGTGCATGGGCGTTGATCAAGGCCGGCTTCATTGTTCTTGTTCTCCGTTACGGTCAGGACACGGGTCTGTTTGCAGCTTATATGAAAAGACCGCAACCAGCGCTTTTTGCACCGAGTGACACTCTGTCATCCACTATTTCCAGAAACGTGACAGATCTGCGAATCCACGCCTGAGCAACACCTCCGCAGCCGCTCTGCAATGGGGCTTTCGCGAAGGTGGCCCGAGCCTTGCTCTAGGGCAAGTGGTACAAAAACAACAAGATCGGAGATGCCCCATGAACATCGCTGTTGAAACACCTGTGCACACGCCAACTGATCAGCTCGCGGCTTGGGTCGAAAACCTCGGTGAACGTCTCGCCCAACGTGATGTGGACGGCGTACTGGAACTGTTTGCCGACGAGTGTCACTGGCGTGACCTGCTACTTTTCAGCTGGAACCTGGTGACCCTGGAAGGCAAGCCTGCGATCCGAGACATGCTCGAAATACGCCTCGACCAGACTCGTCCCGAGCGATGGAAACTGGAAGGTGAGGCGACGCTCAATGACGGTGTGCTCGAAGGTTGGATCAGCCTGGAAACCGATGCAGCGCGAGGTAAAGGCTACGTGCGTCTAAAGGACGGTCTGTGCTGGACGCTGCTGACGACCATGCGCGAGCTCAAAGGCTTTGAAGAACCCAGCGGCCGCCGTCGTCCAATGGGCGCAACTCATGGTCACGCCCACGCTGACAAACGCAACTGGCTGGAACGCCGTCGCGATGAAGAAGCGGCGCTAGGCATTACCACCCAACCTTACTGCCTGATCGTGGGTGGCGGCCAGGGTGGACTGGGGCTCGCTGCGCGGCTCAAGCGAATGGGCGTGCCAACGCTGATCGTCGACAAGGCCGAGCGTCCTGGCGATCAGTGGCGCGGTCGCTACAAGTCGCTGTGCCTGCATGACCCTGTCTGGTACGACCATATGCCTTACCTGCCCTTCCCCGATCACTGGCCAGTCTTCACTCCAAAAGACCAGATTGGCGACTGGCTGGAAATGTACACCAAAGTCATGGAGCTCAATTATTGGCCGCGCACAGAATGCGTGAGCGCCAGTTTTGACGAGCAAAGTGGCACCTGGAAGGTTGAAGTGCAGCGCGACGGTGAGCGTTTGACGTTACAGCCGACCCAGTTGATCCTCGCCACCGGCATGTCCGGCGTACCCAATGTGCCCCGTTATCCGGGTGCCGAAGTTTTCAACGGCCAGCAGCATCACTCCAGCCGCCATCCCGGCGGAGACGCCTGGAGCGGCAAGAGTGCGGTGGTCATCGGGGCGAACAATTCGGCTCACGATATCTGCGCCGACCTGGTGGAAAACGGTGTCGAGGTCACCATGGTGCAACGCTCCAGCACCCACATCGTGCGTTCCGACAGTTTGATGGATCTCGTCTTCGGCGGGCTCTACTCTGAAGACGCCCTGGAGTCGGGTTTGACCACGGACAAGGCCGACATGCTGTTCGCCTCGATTCCCTACAAGGTAATGCCAAGCTTTCATAAACCTATCTTTGATGCGATCAAGGAGCGTGACAAGGAGTTCTACGAGGGCTTGTCCAAGGCCGGCTTCATGCTCGATTTCGGTGACGACGAGTCCGGCCTTTTCATGAAGTATGTACGCCGTGGTTCGGGTTATTACATCGACGTCGGCGCCTGTGAACTGATCGCCAACGGCACGATCAAGCTCAAGAGCGCGCCCGGCCTGGGCGTCGAACGCATCGAAGCAGATGCCGTCGTACTCAACGATGGCAGCCGGCTACCGGCAGATCTGATCGTCTACGCCACGGGCTATGGCTCAATGAATGGTTGGGCGGCGAAGCTGATTTCCCAGGAAGTCGCTGACAAGGTCGGTCGCTGCTGGGGCCTGGGCTCTGGAACCACGAATGATCCCGGCCCGTACGAGGGCGAATTGCGCAACATGTGGAAGCCAACTCAGCAGGAAAACCTTTGGTTCCACGGTGGCAACCTGCATCAGTCACGGCATTATTCGCTGTATCTGGCGCTGCAGTTAAAAGCGCGCTTCGAGGGCATCGCCACATCCGTCTATGGCCTTGCCAAGAGTCACCACACTGGTTGATTCGAATGGCGCCCAGCTGCGGTTGGGCGCCTCTTCACAATGCGCGGATGCGGCTGGTAGAACACTCTTCAATGACTGTGACACCCTGGCCGCCTTTCTCCCGAGGAGATCATCAGCGACCGAATGTCTCTGGGAACAATTCGACAGTATCCAAGTTGCCAAACCACTTGCTGAAAATTCGATCGACATCACTGGCCATTGCTTTGCGACCACCAAGGGAACGCTGCTGCCTGGATTTCTTGAACATTTGAAGAGCCTCAAATGTCCTTAATGGATCGGGCTTTAAAAGTTGTCTTCAAGACACTTACTCGAAAGCGGAGGACTTCTTATGGTCAGGTCACAGGTTGTCGATGCTCCCGTGCAAATGCTGCTCCTCGAACAAAACGGTTGGGTACCTAACAACCCTCGCCTTCCTGTGCTCGTTTACATCAAGGCGATTGCCATTCAAGGGAGCGACCCGGCGGCGCTGTTCGAGAGAACCTTCAGCACCAATGGCTGGCCGCCGCAATGGCGCTACGGGGTTTATGACTATCACCACTATCACACCGAAGGTCATGAAGTGCTCGGCGTCGCCGCTGGCTACGCTCGTTTGATGCTTGGCGGGCCGGGTGGGCGGATATTGGAGGTCAGCAGTGGGGATGTGTTGCTCTTGCCTGCCGGTACCGGTCACTGCAATGTCGATTCCAGCAGTGACTTTCTTGTTGTCGGTGCCTACCCCCCTGACCAGCACGCGGACATCTGTCGCGAAGCACCGACTTCAGAGCAATTGGCGAGCATTCAAAAGCTGCCATTTCCAGAGCAGGATCCCGTTCAGGGCTTGCATGGCGCGGTGAGTCGATATTGGGTTTGACACTGCTCGCGAGGTGTCGCTTGGCTGAATGCTCCCTTCAGTTTCATTCCTGATCAGCGAACAGCCCAAGCAATCTGTAGGCCCTTTACGGCAACCCAAGAGCTCTGCTGCGATTGCGCCGCCGTTGAGACCCGTTTGCGGAACGGAATGGCGAGTCAAGGTGTCGTCTGTATTAGACGACCTTGTTCGTCGTAATCCTGTTCATATATAGAGGTGGCATTCATGAACAATATTATCTACATCGTCGGCGCAGTTGTGATCGTCCTCGTTATTCTTTCGTTTGTCGGTCTTGTATAGCGTTAGCTGCCAAGCACGTCACACCGCATCGCGCATTCATGACGCTAGCAATGCTCCTGACGCCCGAGAAGGACTTTATAGATCTCGGAAATCACCTGCATCGTTGCGTCTTCGAGCGTTCCTTCATTACGGCATAACACCCAGCCGTGATCTGCAATCGCTCGCTCGAACGCTTTGGTACAAGCGACATGTTCTTCCAGCTTATGCATCACCGTACTGCTCAACCCACGCGATCGCGCCGCTGCCCTGGCCCATGAAATATCAGGGGCGGTGACAACCCCGACATGCAGGTCTGGCACTTGCACGTTTCGATCAATGTTCAGCTGCAAAATCTCTGCAAACGGGACTATCTGGCGAAACGCGGCATCAGACGGGTACCAGCGATCGATCAGGATAATGCTGTCGGGTGGCTGTTTAGCCAGTACGTGCCGGGAAATCCAGGTACGGCTGTCAGCAAGGCGCTCACAAACCCGCAACTCCAGATCCCGGGTGGGATTTCTGACGAGTTGGTTCACGAGGGTCATTGTTTCACCTCGATAGGGATCGCTTTTTTTCTCGCAAAGTCGGATCACCTTTTTGTTGTCGGCCCTCAGTACTTTTGTGACGGCCTCCAACAGTGTGGTTTTGCCGGCGCCCTTGGGCCCATCCAGAGAAACAAACAGCGCACGATTCATTCTTCACATAACGATTGATTGACGTTTTTTTTTGCCCTGTTCGTTCGCGGTAATCGCTCGGCGCGACTACGCGAATCAAGTGGAGAGCCCTTCTGAGCACTCTAACTTAGTTTCTGGCTAGCGGAACTCTAAAACCCGCTTTCTATTTGGAGGTCACCAGGTCACTCGGCGAAGGTCGGGATGATTCGTTGATGAACGAATTCCAGGCGGCATAGGCTTCACAATGCCGTTGGCTTGCCAGCGCCCAACGGTCGCCAGTCGTCTCGCGAATCGAAACCAACATCATCATTTCAGTGGTTGCCGCGTCGAGCTCTAGCAGGAATTGATGGGATTTGAATCGAAAATCATCGGTGCTGTGCATCTCGTTCCGCCAAGATGGGGCTGATTCGAAATTGCGAATCTTTATACCCATCTAAAACATCGACACCGCAGAGTCTGATTCGATCCATAGCCATGACGGTTGGCTGTGCGGCTTCATCGTAGGGTCGTTTGGTTTCCACGGGATCACAGCGATCAGCCACCCAGAAAGCGCGACTTATAACCCTGTCGCAGGCGTAATCACCTCGGAGCAACCAAGCGAGTAAAAATGCAAAATTTACTCGCCAAAACCTATACAAGAAACTAATGTTGTACAAAGTCTGTAGAGTTTTTGATTACCATGTCTCCTTCGGAAAGTCTTATCGCCTGGCACGGCACCTGGAGCCTTTCACGGGCTAGCGTCACTTGCAAGTCATGCAAGGCGACGCAATCCGAACTCGATAGAGAAAGCGATTTCCCCCATACCACAACGTGTTCCAGAGCAGCTTCAGCGAGGACACGCCCCTGGGACGAGCTCGATGAAATCCGCCATGCCCTCCCCCCTTACACCTGAGGTGTTACGCCTGACGAAGGCCTACGAATAACCAGGATCTATCGGCATGCGCTTGTCAGACCTCATCATCAAAAATCTTGAGCCGATACTGCAAGCTTGGGAGGATTTTGCAAGAACCATCGAGGTACCCGGCGAAGCTCTGCATTCCAAGGCGTTACGGGGGGTTGGGCCTGTACATCGCCTCCGAGATTGTGGCCGCACTTTGGATGTAACTTCCGACCGAGCGCGTGGAACCACGTTCCTGGTCAAAGTACCTGTCGGTAAATCTCAAAGTACGGGAGAAGCCACTTCTACCAATTTTTTCAGGCGCTTCTGCTCATACATCTCATGGTCAGCGAGCGTCATGGCCGAGCTGATATTGTTGGAAGCGTTAGCCATGGCTAAACCGACAGAAGCACTGACGCCCAACAGTTGAAGTGACTGATTGACCCTCTCGCGAAGCGCCTCGCCGCCAACTCTGTCGCAATTGACGCCGATGACTCCGAACTCATCTCCCCCCAGCCTTGCAACGATATCGCCGGATCTCGACGCGTGATTCAAGGCGTCAGCGGCACTCTTGAGCGCACTGTCACCCGCAGCATGACCTTTGCCATCATTGATGAGTTTCAAATCGTCTATATCAACAATCACAACCGCTGAGGCATGTCCGTAACGACGGTTTCGAATATCCTGAGCCGCAGCCAACTGATCCCAGCCGGCACGGTTATAAAGTCCCGTCAAGGCATCGTTAAGCGCCTGAGCTTCAAATCGCTCCGCTCTGCTCGCCTCTTCATCGGCCCTCAATTCCATTTGCAAAATCTTGCTGAGCACCTTGGCGACCATTTCAATGAGTGCTTGGTCTTCCCTGATTTTTTCAGGTTGAGTCGATGGATCAATGGCGCACAGCGTGCCGAACAAGGAGCCATCGGACAGGAGAAGTGGCACACCAATGTAGGAGTTGATGGTCAGCTGGCGACTGATGGGTGCCGCTGCATAGCAAGGTACCAGCCCGACATTCGGCGCTATTCGTGGCCCGAACCCCTTGACCATGTGACTGCAAAAAGAATCACTCCAATTGAGAATTTTGCCTGGCTGAATTTCATAGCCATGATCTTCGCAATGCAGAACAGTCCAGTCATCGCCGTCGGCCCGGGTAACCATCCACAAATCGAACCCTAGCCGTTGCCGCAAGAACGAAAGCACTTCACGCGCTGTATCTTCAAAATCACTCATCGGGTATTTCGACTCATAGGTTTGGCATGGGCAAAAAAGGTGGACACCATCACCGAAACGCCGAGTGGGCCTATGAAGGGTGAACGAGTGTATCCGGTCACCGCAGAGCAGAGTTCGAGCCCGTCAAGGAAGCCGACGAAACGTCTTATTTATTGCCATGCAACCTGCTGTACTCCAAGCAGATCGCCGTTTAAAAAACGACAGAGGGGGCCCATAAGGCCTATTTGCGATCCCAAGGCAGACAAAATTATGTTTTTTCTCTTTATTTCACGCGGTAAAACGCACCTTTCGACTTCTCTACCCTCAAAAGATTTAGAGCGTTAATGCGAAAGTTTTCCAGTAACCACCTACAGGAAGGGTTTTGCAAAAGTTTGCCCGAAGCCTATGACAGGAGTTTTATCTGACCGATGACTGAATGCCCTACTTTTTCCACCCCTTAGACATGATATTTATTTTGTATAGGTATTGATCCTGACCTTGAAAGGACATCGGCAACTATTTGCGAAACGGACGTCAGAAACATCAAGACCTGCCCATCACAAAATAACGGGGGCTTAAACATTGGAAGAATTACGGATGGCGAACCCAGGTTTGGCACCAGCTACGATCCTTTCGCACAACTGGTCGCTTCGATCCGTGTTGCTCCCTATTAGCATCTTGTTGTTAGGTACTTTGCTTTCAGTGACGCTTGGGCACCTGGAAGTCCAGCAAGAATCAAACAAGGACAGAGCACAAGTCACTTCTAAACTAACGGGCGTCCGAGCTCATTTAGAAGGCCAAATAAACGCTACGTTTGACGCAACGGAAGGTATTGTTCAGCTATTGAGGTTGGACGGCGGCATAACAACTGCGCATTTTGAGGGCATGGCAGAGCAGGCAATGGCTCTGCAATCACATATCCATCACATCGCGCTTGCTCCCAACGACGTCATTCGCAGTGTCTATCCCATCAAAGGTAATGAAGGCGTTTTAGGCGTTGATTATCGCAATCTGCCCGGTCAGTACGCTGCGGTATTGAGATCTCGGGAGTCAAGAGTCCCGGTGCTGGCAGGCCCTATTGACCTTTTCCAGGGAGGACGGGGGTTCGTCCATCGGCGCCCGGTGTTTGTCACCGCCGACGACGGTACTGATCGTTACTGGGGGGCCGCGTCGGTTGTGGCTGATGTTGATGCATTGCTTGAAGCCGGTGGCATCAATGCGCGTGGGACGCTTGAGCTGGCCTTACGAGGTGCGGATGGGTTAGGCAACAATGGAAAAATGATCTGGGGAAACCCTGCAATATTTACAGAAGATGCCATTACAACCTCTGTCGATGTGCCTGGCGGCACCTGGCAACTCGCGGCGATTCCTCGGGAAGGCTGGAGGAGCAACACACTCTTCACCTCACCTTTGTTTATTTTTGCGCTGACCTGCACTGGCTTTTTTACCTTTCTTGCGGCTCAACTCAGCCGAAGTCACCGCCTGATTCGCCAGCGTCATGCGCAGCTCGCCAAGGAAATTGAAGAGCGTGAGATTGCAGAGCTCTCTTTAGTGCAAAGTGAAGCACGCTTCCGCGCCCTGTTTGAGCGTTCGCCAGATCCGATCTGGATCCTGCGTCGTGGAGGCATTTGTAGTGATGCCAACACCGCAGCACTCAAGTTATTCGGTTATGAAGACTTGGAAACACTGCATGAAGTCAAAGCCACCGATATTTCTCCTCCTTTTCAAAGCGATGGTCAATGCACGACAAAGAAAGCACAAGTGATGTTGAACATGGCCATGGAAAAAGGTGTTCATCGTTTTGAATGGCTCCATAAAAGTGCAGACGGGGTGGTATTTCCAGCTGAAGTCACTCTCTCCACCGTCGCTTTGTCGGGCAAGTTGATGTTGTATGCGGTGGTTCGAGATATTTCCGACCGTAAAAAAGCTGAGCAGGCGTTACTCTCTCAAACGACCTTGCTTCAGGATGTAGTGGATAATGCACCGTCGCTGATTTATGTGTTCGATCTTCAGGGAAATCTTCAACTTTGCAATCTCATGTTTGAGCGTGCAGTAGGCTTATCATTTGCGCAGATGAACGGCAGGCCGCGTGAAAGCTTTCTGACCTCTGAAGAGGCTGGCACCCAACGTCAAAATGACGAACAGGTTCTCGCCACTGGAAGTGCCATGCGCTTTGAGGAAGCGATCGACAGAAATAACACTACTCATGTTTACCTTACAACCAAGTGTGTTCTTTACGACAATGATGGTCAGCAAACAGGCGTCCTCAGTATTTCTACTGACATCACTGAAATAAAACAACGTACCGAACAATTACGACTCGCGGGCGTTGTCTTGGAGAATACCGCCGACGGGGTGATTATCACTAATGCCCTAGGTCATATTGTATCGATCAATAAAGCATTCTCTGACATCACAGGATTCAGCGCAGAAGAATCTATAGGGTTGAAGCCCTCTATTCTTATTTCAGAGGAGCAAGATCTCGATTTCTACCGAGATATCCAGGCGACCCTCAAGGCGAATGGATTTTGGCGCGGTGAGCTCTGGAATCGTAGAAAAAATGGCACGCTTTATCCGAAGTGGATGACGATAAATACGGTGCTCGATGAATTCGGTCAGCCGATCAATTATGTGGCTGTTTTTTCAGATATGTCAGCTATCAATCAGTCGCAATCCGAGCTTGACCGCATGGCGCATTATGACCCGATTACCGGTCTGCCCAATCGCCTCCTCTTCCAGGAAAGACTCCAGCACTCCCTGGATCTTTCCTTAAGCTATGACCAGGCACTGGCAGTGCTTTTGGTCGATCTGGATGGCTTTAAAACGGTAAACGATAGCCTTGGCCACTCGATGGGAGACTTGCTACTGCAGCAAGCCGGTATTCGCTTTTCGCAGTGTATACGCCTTGAGGACACGATCTCTCGAATAGGCGGAGACGAGTTTGCGGTCATTTTGAACAACCTCAGCCAGCCAACCGATGCCATCGTCGTCGCGAAAAAACTACTGATGTCTCTCCAGGAGCCTTTTGATCTACGGGGAAACTCTACGCTGCTGACCGCCAGCATCGGGATTGCCGTGGCACCGCAAGATAGCGAAACGCCGGAACAATTGCTCCGTCAAGCGGATACAGCCATGTACGGCGCCAAAGAAGGAGGCCGCAACGACTACCGCTTCTATCAGCCTGAGATGACCCTGCGTGCGCAGGAACGTCTGATCCTGGAGCGCTCCCTGCGTCGTGCCGTAAAAAACCATGAGTTTGAAGTTTGGTACCAACCAAAAATCAACCTGATGAGCGATAAGGTTGAAGGCGCCGAGGCACTGGTTCGTTGGCGGGATCCGGTTCACGGCCTCATTTGCCCGGCAGACTTCATTCCCTTGGCAGAAAGTACGGGACTGATAATCCAGATCGGTGAGCAAGTTGTCGACAGGGTCTGCCGCGACATTCGGCACTGGATTGATAGTGATATTGCTTGCGGGGTCGTCGCTGTCAATGTGGCGGCTATACAAATCGACAGAACTGATTACGTCGAAACACTTCGAGCGGCGTTATATAAATATGATTTACCCGCGAGTGTCCTGGAGGTAGAAGTTACGGAGAGTTTGATGATGGCAAGTCCAGAGCACTCCAGAGAAGTCTTGAGTACGCTCCAAAGCCTGGGGATCACGACGGCGATCGATGACTTTGGTACAGGCTACTCATCCCTGGCTTATCTAAAGATGCTGCCCATCAACAGTCTGAAAATTGATCGCAGCTTTGTTTCCGATCTGCCTCACGACAAAAATGATGCGGCCATCACCAAAACCGTCGTTGAATTGGGACATGCCCTGGGCTTCAAGATTGTTGCGGAGGGCGTGGAGACCGCTGAGCAGAGTTCTTTTCTGAGAAGCATCGGATGCGACCAAGGACAGGGTTATCTCTACGCTCGCCCGATGCCCGCGATAGCGTTTGAATCCTGGTTGAAAAGTGATAAACATTTTGAGTGAAGCCTGCGGTGCTGACGCCTGGCTTGCTCTTACTGAAGAATCACTTTCTCTTCAGTAAGAGCAAGAGTAAAGCTGTCGCGGCAAACACTGCCCCCACGAAGAACGTGCTGCCTGATCCGAAGCTTTGCCATAACCCGCCCGCCAGGACACTGGCGATCAGCATGCACACGCCGCTGACCAGATTGAAAATGCCGAAGGCGGTGCCCTTGAGTTTTCCAGGCGCTGTATCGGCTACCAGCGAGGCAAGAATGCCTTGGCTGAATCCCATATGAAGTCCCCACAATGCGACGCCCAGCATCATCGCGATGACAGAACTGGACTGAGCCAGCACCAGATCCGCCAAAACAAGTAACCCCATCCCCACGCAGAGCAGCTTCGTACGGCTCATACGATCAGACAGCCAGCCGGCGGGATAAGCGGAAAACGTGTAGAAAATCGACATGACCACCATCACCAGCGGAATCCAGGTGACCGACAGACCAGTCTCCTGCGCACGCAATACCAAAAACGCCTCGCTGAAACGGGCCAGCGTAAACACCCCTCCCACAATCACGACCCACCAGTATCCAGTAGAGAACTCGTGAAGGACTCGCCAATGGATAGGCGATCGGAAGGTGTGTTCGCTGGAGACCTGTGTGGGTTCTTTTACGCCGGCGACAATCAGAGCCACCGCGATTGTTGCGGGGATCACCGCAAACCACAGGACAAGCTGGAGATCGGCAAACCAGAGCATCAGCAAGATGGCCAGCGCCGGGCCAAGAACAGCCCCTACGGTGTCCATTGATTGGCGCAAACCAAAACAGGCCCCACGGATTTCAGGCGGCGAAACATCGGCGACCAAAGCATCGCGAGGCGCACCACGAATGCCTTTGCCGATACGGTCCAGAAAACGTGCGGTAAAGACCACTTCAACCGAGTGCGCCAGAGGAAACAGGGGTTTGCTCAGCGCGGCCAAACCATATCCCAGCAACAGCAATCCTTTGCGCCGACCAATAAAGTCGCTGATAGCGCCAGAGAATATCTTGACGAGCATGGCGGTCGACTCGGCAACACCCTCGATCACGCCGACGGTCAATGCACTCGCACCCAATGTCGTGACCAAAAATACAGGCAACAAGCTGTGTACCAGCTCGGAAGACAGATCCATGAACAGGCTGACAAAGCCCAACGCCCAGATCGTGCGCGGAATGCGAAGACGCTCGGCTTTGGTGGCTGGACTTTCATGACTCATATTTTCTTCCTTAACATATGGGCACCGAGGAAAGACTGCGCAAAGGCGCTGTGTGCTGGAACAAGGCTTCTAACGCCCATCAAGAAAGCGGAACAACTCCTCCTCCTGATCAAAGTGCAGTCGCACCAGGGTATCCAGACGAATCAACTGATGCTGAATCTCGTCGGCGGACGTCGCTGCCGGATCAGCACAAAAATCACGGCTCATGCGCGCCAAAAGATGGATAAGACGAAAAATCTCGCGGTGAGCATGACTCATCGCTGACATCGGGTCTTCGCCGGGCATGCTTTGCGTCAGCAGCGGATACAGTGTTTTTTCATCATCGCGTTCATGGTCCGCCAATGAGGTTTGCAGCTTGTCGACCAGTTCCAGCAAGTCGGCCTGCGCTTGCTCAACCGGGCGCCAGGCAAAGTCACTGGCCATCTGGTGCAGCTCGCTCAGCACATTGGACAGTTGCTGGTGTTCATCTTGCAGGCGATCGATATGCTCCGCCGTCAGCTTTTGCTGCCGCCGCCCCCACAATGGCCCCAATGCGCGCAACGCGTTCATGATAATCAGCACATCGATGCCCTCCTGCACCACGGCGCCGATCAGTGGCGGCAGATAACCGAGGGCCGCCACCACCATGGCCAGCAGCGACATGCCCATGCCGGCCAGCACGCCAAGACGGGCAATGTGGCGGGTGCGTCGGGCGATGTCCAGCGCCTCGACGAGCCGATCCAGACGATCCACCAGCAGCACGACACCGGCGGCTTGCGCAGAAGCCGTCGCACCGCTGGCCCCCATCGCGACGCCGACGTTCGCCGCCGCCAATGCGGGGGCATCGTTGATGCCATCGCCGACCATCAGCGTGCTGGTGCGCAGGCAACCCTCCTGAACGGCACGCACTTTTTCCTCTGGGGTCAACCCGGCCCGCAGTTCGTCAATTCCAGCAGACAGGGCGATCATCTCGGCGGGTTCCAGACGATCCCCGGTGAGCATGACGATCCTCTCGATGCCTCGGTTGCGCAGTCGACGCAGCGTTTGCGGGGTTTCGCGCCGAACGTTGTCCGAGAACACCAGCAGGCCGGCAAGCTGTCCATCCACCTCGATGAAGCTTCCAGCGCACGCCAGATAGTCCATGTGGCGCAGCATGGCGGTGGCCCAATCTGACACGGGGGCGTCCCGGTGAGCAAAAGACAATGTGCCGAATCGCACCCGCCTGCCATCGATGAGCCCACAAAGACCCGAACCGGGACTTTCTTCCACCTCCTGCGGGACGCTGAGTGGCACCTGGCGCTGTTGCGCCGCCTCGACAATCGCCTGGGAAATCGGGTGCGTCGAGGCCTGTGCCAGCGACGCCGCCAGGCCAAGCAATTGCTGCGGATCGGCCACCCCGTTGACTTCGATCGACTGCAAACGGGCATGCCCGCTGGTCAGCGTGCCGGTCTTGTCGAAAAACATTTGCTTGATCCCGGCCAGCGCTTCCAGGGTCGCTCCGTCCTTGATCAGGATCCCGCGCCGCGCCGCCCTGGAAATCCCAGACAGGATCGAAATGGGCACCGCCAGGATCAATGGGCAAGGTGTCGCCACCACCAACACCGCCAGCGCTCGCAAGGGATCGCCACTGAGTTGCCAGGCCAATGCGGCGATCAGCAGCGTCAGAGGGATGAAGACCAGCGCATAGCGGTCGGCCAGACGCACGAAAGGCGCCCGCGAACGGCGTGCGGCCTCGGCCAGTCGCACGATTGCGGCGTAGGTGCTTTGCTCGGCCGTTCGCGTAGCGATCAGCAGGATGGGAGCGCCAACATTGGAGACGCCGCTGGGCAGTGGCTCTCCCTCTCGACGGGTCACTGGCAACGATTCACCGCTGAGCGCCGATTCGTCCAGAATGGCCGAAGGACTCAGCAGGCGACCATCCACCGGCACCACCTCCCCCAGGCGTACCAACAGTGTTTGATGTGGCTGGATCTGTTCAACGGGGATCTGCCGCAAACCGCCCTCCTCCTGCAGCCAGGCAAAACGCGGTGCCCTGTCGATCAGCGCACGGAGCTCGCGCTCGGCGCGTTGCCGGGTGAAAAACTCCAGGGTCCGTCCGGTCGCCAGCATCAAGGCAATCACCGCTGCGACCAGCGTCTGCTTAAACACCAGGGCGGCGGCGATCGACAGCAGCGCGATCAGGTCTACACCCGCCTCGCGCCGAGCCAGACGCCCGACGATCTCGACGAGCAGTACCAACGCCATCACCAGACTGCCCGCGGCCCAGCTCATCGAGGCCCAGTCGGATTTTTGCGCAACCTGCGCAGCGCCACCGGCCAGCAATGTCAGGGTCGTGAGCAGCAACAGGATGGGGTCCCGCCATTTACTGAGCATTGAAGTGGGCACCTCGAAAACACGGCCGTCCCTCGCGATAAATCATCTGCCGCTTTCGAGGTAGAGCTTAGGACTTGAACGTCTTACATGTTGATCAAGACGTAGCAACCGGGTTGTTCAGCCCGCGCGAAACGATTGCTGGATGATCTGGGGTCGCGACCACGGCGGTGCTCATTCTCTCTCCTGCCGTACAGGCGAGTGCAAACGTGCGTTACGGCGATGAATCGTTGCGGGTGAGTTCGACGTTTTCGCGATACTCCGGCACCGACACCGACCATCCCAATTCCACGCTGATACGTCGGCGCAGCACATCCGAGGCATTAGGCTCCCCATGCACGACGAAGGTGTGTTTGGGCGGTCGTTTGAAACCGCGCAACCACTGCATGATTTCGTCGGCATCCGCATGGGCAGACAGGGTTTCCATCGGCACCACCTCGGCGCGAATCGGCACGTCCTTGCCATGAATACGCACCGAAGGCGCGCCCGCGATAATGTGCGCGCCACGGGTACCGCCAGCCTGAAACCCGGGAATCAGCAAGGTGTTGATCGGGTTGGGGGCCAACGTCTTGAGGTGGTGGATCACCCGTCCACCGGTGGCCATGCCGCTCGCGGCGATAATCACCGCCGGGGTGCGCTGCTGGTCCAGCTCGATGGACTCACGGGTGGTTCGCACGAAATGCGCGACACTGCACATGCCTTCGCAATCCTGTGCTGACAATCGGTGCTCGCTGCCGAAGCGCTGGTACAAATGCGTGACGTCGGTGGCCATGGGGCTGTTGAGGTAGATCGGCACGTCGGGAATCGCGTGTTGTTGCTTGAGTCGATACAGGTGGTACATCAGCAACTGGGCACGGCCTACCGCGAACGATGGCACCAGGGTAATGCCGTGGCGCAGCGTGGTGCGGGTGATGACCTCGGCCAACTGCGCTTGCGGCGATTCCTGCGGATGTTTACGGTCGCCGTAGGTCGATTCCACCAGCAGATAATCCGCCTGTTCGACGGATTCCGGGGCGAACATCAGCGGATCTTCCGGACGCCCCAAATCCCCGGAACACAGCAGTGTGATGCCATCGGCGGTGACCTCCACCGTGGCCGCGCCGAGGATATGCCCGGCACCGCGTAGCAGGATGGCAACGTCAGGAAGAATGTTGACTCGATGATGCAATTCCACCGGCCGCAACAGTTTCAGTGCTCGCTCGGCATCTTTCTCGGTGTAAAGCGGCAATGCCGGCGTATGTTTGGAAAAGCCGTGCCGATTGGCAAACTCGGCTTCTTCTTCCTGCAGACGTCCACTGTCCAATAGCAGGATTGCCACCAGTTCACAGGTGGCGGGCGTGGCATACACCGGTCCGCGATAGCCATTGCGCACCAACACCGGCAGATAGCCGCTGTGATCCAGATGGGCATGGGTCAGTACGATGGCGTCGAGGTCGGAAACCGGAAGCTGAAACGGGTCCCAGTTGTGCAGTCGCAATTGCTTATAACCCTGAAACAAACCGCAATCGATCAGCACATGCCGACCACGGTGCTCCAGCAAGTATTTGCTACCTGTGACGGTGCCTGCGGCGCCGAGAAATGTCATTCGCATGCCCGTCTCCTGGATCGCTCGTGTAAACGTCATAGATCGCTCGTTACAGGCCGGCGGTCGTTGATATTTATCAAGCGCGGCCACGACGGAGCGCCGTTTCAGTCAAGCCACGGCAACGGCTTGACGATTACCAGGCTGCAGGGCGCGCGGTTCAACACACTTTCAGCGGTACTGCCGATGAACCGGTCGAGGCCACGGTGATACAGCGTGCCCAGCACCACCATGTCGAAAGCATTGTGCCGGGCGAACTGCTCGATGACTTTATAGGGGATGCCAGCCAACAGATGCCGATGTTGTTTCTCGACGCCAAAACGATCGGCAAGCACCTCGAAGGCTTCTTCCTGCGTATCAGTGACCGCGTCTCGCAAACTGTCCTGCAGGCTGGCCGTCGGCACGCTCGTGACCGAGTCATCCATCACCGACCAACTGCTGACATTGAGCAGGTGCAAGGCGGCGCCGCAGGAAGCCGCCAGCGTCGACGCCAGATCGAGTACCCGATCGTTCAGCCCCTGGGTCAGGTCCTCCAGGTGAGACAGATCGACGGCGGCGAGGATCTTCAATGGCTTGGGATTTCTGGCGTCGGTCACCAAGTGCAAGTGGGCCGGGCAGTTGCGCAGCAACCACCAGTCAAGGGGACGGTGGAACGCATGACCCAGCGCATGGACACACTGAGTGTCCTTGATCACCAGGTCCGCGTGGAAATCATTCACGTACTCCAGCGTGTGGGCCAGGGTCGGTTTTGCCCAGACCACTTCAGTGGTCACCGGCAAGCCGATACACCGTTGAAACCGGGCCTGTTGTTCCAGCCAGTGACGATGCACTTGCAAATAGCCTTCCCGCGCCTGGGCCATCGCATCGTGATCCACCAACCCGGCCAGTGCCAGCGCCTGGACATAGTCGAATGCAACGATGTGCAATAACGCCCCCATGGCGCAGGCGAGCGCCTCAGCGCGATCAAATGCCGGAGTTCGGGTCATGTCCGAGGGTGCGATCAACAAAATCCGTTTGAGTTTCAATATCTCGTACCTCGCCGCCACTGCTTACCTGCGCTGTTACAGCCCTGTGTTCCTGTCAGGGCTCGATGCTCGTTTCTTCATTTGCGTGGCGCTTTACCGGCCGTGCGGCTGTTGGCCTCATCGGCAGTCTGTTGTGCCTTTCGGGCTACTTCCGCAGCCAGTAACGCCCTGGTGTACGCCTGATCGGCCCGTAGCCGTGCCATCGCTGCTTTGTTTTCAGCTAACTCCAGGCGTGCACTCATTTCCTGGGCGTACTTATCGCTGCACCCGGCAGTGGTTGCCAGGAGAATGCCGAGCCAGGCAACAGGCAAACACTTTTTCATGATCGACTCCTTGGTGGCTACCGACCTGATAGGTCAGTCAAGCCAAGTATCCAAGTGTCATCGGCGGTGTCCTCTGATATTTATCAACAAACCACATGGCCAATAGCGGAGTGAAATACTGACCCCTTTTTGATGGGCTCAATGGGTGTAAGCCGCTCAGGCACATTGCTGTAACGCCATCGGACATGGATCCACTCGTCTAAAACCGCCTCGAATTGATGGTCGATGCCCCCCCGCAGCGTTCAGAAAACTATGCTTAAACAGTCGATATCAAGGAGCCTTCGACATGCCTGCCGCTCAACCCTATCCAGTGCATCATCCCAAGGCCGCCTGTTCCAACTGCAGCGTGTTGGATCTGTGCTTGCCGCCAGGCCTCTCCGGCCCGGAAATCGAGCAGTTGGATACGCTGATCGTGCAACGCGTCAAAGTCAAAAAAGGCGCCGCCCTCTATCGCGCAGGCGACCCATTGCGCTCGCTGTACGCCGTGCGTATCGGTTCGTTCAAGACCTGCGTGCTCTCGCAAGAGGGTCGAGAGCACGTCACCGGGTTCAAGATGCCCGGCGAAATGCTCGGCCTTGACGCCATCAGCACTGAACAGCACATCTGCGATGCCTACGCGCTGGAAGACAGCGAAGTGTGCCCCGTCCATTTCGCCAACCTGGAAAAACTGGCCCGCGAGCTGCCCTCACTGCAGCACAACCTGAACAAGATATTGAGCCGCGAAATCGTCCGCGATCACGACGTGCTGATGATGCTGGGCAGCATGAACTCCGATGAGCGCCTGGCCGCATTTCTGCTGAACCTGTCGCAACGGCTAAACCTGCGCGGGTATTCATCCCGCAACTTTGTCCTGAAAATGCGCCGCGAGGAGATCGGTTCCTACCTGGGCCTGCGCCTGGAAACCATCTGCCGGGGCATTGCGCACCTGCGGGACCAACGGTTAGTGGAAATATCGGGCCGTGACGTGAAAATCCTCGACCTGGAACAGCTCAAGCAGTTGAGCGCAGGCTGTCATCGCCCTCCTCTGGGCTGATGCCGGGAGTTTTGCATTGAAGTTGTGCGGCATGGCGCCGCCCGCTGACGGTAGATGATGCGCACTTGGCAACGGCTTCAAAGGAGTCCTGCATGCTCACCCTGCCCCCGCTTCTTTTTGCCCTGCAAGGCAGCGAGTTCTATGCCGCCCGCGTCGCGCAGCGGCTTGGCTGCTCGTTGGCGCGCCATGAGGAGCGTGATTATGAAGACGGCGAGCACAAATGCCGTCCACTGGATCCGGTAAACGGGCGCGAGGTCGTGGTGTTCCATGCCTTGTATGGGGATGAGCGGCAGAGCGCTAACGATAAGCTGTGTCGTCTGCTGTTTTTCTGCGCAGCCCTCAAGGATGCTGGCGCTCGCCAGGTGCAGGTGATGACACCCTACCTCTGTTACGGGCGCAAGGACCGCCGCAGCCAGCCTCAGGACCCAACCATCACGCGCTACGTGGCGGCATTTTTTGAAGCCTGTGGCGTGGATCGCCTGATCACCCTGGAAGTGCACAATCCGGCCGCGTTCGATAACGCGTTTCGCAGGCCGGCGTGGAGCCTGCAGTGCGCGGAACTGTTTGCCGAGCATTTCGCCCCGCACGTCGGCGACACTGAAGTGGTTGCCGTATCCCCGGATTCAGGTGGCACCAAGCGAGCCGAACAATTTCGTCAGGCGCTGGAGCGACAGCTGGGACGTTCGGTCGGCAGCGCGGTGATGGAAAAACACCGTGCCCATACCACGCTGACGGGCACCCTCTTGATCGGCGATGTGCGCGGCAAGACTGCGATTATTTACGACGACCTGATCAGCACGGGGGAAACGCTGAAACACGCTGGTCTTGCCTGCCAGAAGGCCGGTGCCACACGCTTGTTCGCGGCCGCCACTCATGGTTTGTTTACCGCAGGCAGTCAACTGTTCGACTCAGCGATCTTTGAACACATCGCGATCACAGACACCGTGCCGCCGTTTCGTCTGCCCGCTGATTGTGTGACGCGTCATCTGCAGATACTCGACAGTACTGCCCTGACTGCCGCCTTCCTGCGGGAAAATGGTGCATTCGATCGCGGGAGCTGACATGTACGGGAACATCCTGCCGTGGATCAAAGACCGCGTCGTGTCACGGGCTCTGCTGTTCGCCGTTTTACTGTGCGCCTGCGGATTGTCCTGGGGGGCGGCGCACCCCACCGAACCACTTGTCACGATCCTCGTGTACCACCGCTTCTCGGACACTGCGGACGACTCGATGACGGTGCGCATGAGCACGTTCGACAGTCAACTGGGGGTCTTGCGTTCGCATGGCTACCACTTCGTCACGCTGCGTGCGGTAGTCGACTGGCTGCGAAATCCCGATGCGACGTTACCGGACAAACCGGTCGCAATCACTGTCGATGACGGGCATCGTTCGGTATTCGACAAGCTGCTGCCGGTGATGCTGCGCGAGCATTTTCCAGTGACGCTGTTTGTCTACCCGTCGGCGATTTCCAATGCCGCCTATGCGTTGACCTGGGAGCAGCTGCGAACCTTGAAGCAAACTGGCCTCGTCGAGATCCAGTCGCACACTTATTGGCATCCCAATTTCAACATCGAGCGTCGGCGTCTTTCCCCGGCTGATTTCCGCCAGTTCGTTCACCAGCAACTGGACAAATCGCGGCGACGGATCGAATCGCAAACCGGTGGCACGGTCGACATGCTCGCCTGGCCGTTCGGCCTCTATGACGACGAGTTGATCGCACAAGCCGCCGACGAAGGCTACATCGCGGCTTTTACACTTGAGGAAAAAAAGGCTGACCGGCACGCGCGCCTGCTCGCCCTGCCGCGCTATCTGATGATCGACGCCTACGCAGCCAAGACCTTCGCCCGTCTGCTTGGCGAACCGGATACCCGGCCTCAGCCCACGGCAGGGAGCACACGATGACCTTCATCCGCGCCTTGAGGCGCCAGGCGACTCCAACGTTGCTGCTCATCGCCGCCTTGCTGTCTGATCAGGCCTTTGCCGTCAGCGGTGTCGTACTGGACGCCGACACCCAAAGGCCGATTGCCGGCGCAACGGTCACGACCTCGGGCGCCGTGATGCAAACCGACGAACTGGGGCACTTCGAAACCGACTCTGCGGACACAACCATCGCGGCCAGAGCCCCGGGCTACCTGCGCACCGAGGTGACGCTTGTGCCCGACGAAGCGCCCAGCGTGCTCACATTGACCCCGTTTCGCCCCAAAGCGGTCTATCTGTCGGTGTTCGGCGTCACCAGTTCGCTGTTACGTGACAAAGTCGTCAGCCTGGCCGACAGCACCGACGTCAATGCATTGGTCATCGACGTCAAGGGTGATCGCGGCTTGACGCCTTATCGCAGCGCGGCCCGCGAGGCGATTGGCGCAGCGGCCCACGCGAGTCGCCCCGCACCTCAATCACGAGACTTTCCCGGGCTGCTGGCAAAACTGCGTGCGCGGCACTTCTACCTGATCGCCCGCATCGTGGTGTTCAAGGACGATCCCCTCGCCGACGCGCACCCACAGTGGAGCGTGCATACCGCGGACGGCACGCCGTGGCGGGATCTTGAAAACCTGCAATGGATGGATCCGTTTTCCCACGAGGTCTGGCGACACAATCTTGATCTCGCCGAGGAGGCCGCACGCATGGGCTTCGATGAAATCCAGTTCGACTATGTGCGCTTTCCCGACAAGAGCGGGTTACGTTTTGCGCTCGCCAACACCCGGGCCAACCGGACGGCGGCAATCGTCGGGTTCCTGAAGGAGGCGCGTCAACGGCTCGCGCCCTACAACGTCTTCATCTCGGCGGATATCTTCGGCTACGTCTGCTGGAATCTCGACGACACTGCCATCGGCCAGCAAATCGAATTGCTCGGTGCGGCGCTCGACTACATTTCTCCGATGTTGTACCCCTCCAGCTTCACTTGGGGGCTACCGGGCCTGACCAACCCGACGGAGGATCCCGGCCAGATCGTCAGGCGCTCCCTGGCGGAGGCGAAGCACCGCACAAAACTGCCCGGCCTACGCTTTCGTCCCTGGTTACAGGCTTTTCGCGACTATGCGTTCGATCATCGGCTGTTTGACCAGGCGGCGATCAAGGCTCAGGTTGATGCCGCCGACGCGGCCGGTACTGATGGATGGATGTTATGGAACCCGCGCAATCACTACGAAGCCGCCGATCTGCCGCATCATTGATCGCAGCGTTTGAACGCTGGGCACTGTGGCTCTGTTTGGCAATGTCCGCCCAGTTTGCCGTCGCTATCGATCTGGATGCGCCGACGCGCCTGCAAGCCGCGCAGATTGTTGCAGCGCAGATCACTGCCGGGCGCCTGCCGGGGGCCGTTGTCCTGATCGGCGATGCCACGCACGTGTTCTATCGCCAAGCCTTTGGCCAACGCATGACGACGCCCTCCCCCGAACCGATGACGCTGGACACCGAGTTTGATCTCGCATCACTCACCAAGGTCATCGCCACCACCACGGCGATCATGCAACTGGCCGAAGCCGGCCGTATCGACCTGGATGCACCGGTTGCCCGCTACTGGCCAGCCTTTGCTTCGGATGGCAAAGAGGCGGTGACCGTGCGCCAACTGCTGGCGCACACCTCGGGACTGCGTCCGGGCTTGCCCGTGCGGCCTCCGTCGGGCGCACGCCAAGGCGTATTGAGCGCCATCGCAGCGCAGCCCCTGCTTGACGAACCCGGCGCACGGGTCATCTACAGTGACCTGAATTTCGTGGTCCTCGGCGAATTGGTCGAACGCATCACCCACCTTTCGCTTGACGTCTATTGCAGGACGCACATTTTTGCACCGCTCGGCATGCGTGACACACTCTTCGTGCCGGACGCAGGGCGAGTCGCGCGCAGTGCGCCGACCCTCGCCAACAAGGCCGGCCTGCTGCGCGGGCGAGTGCACGACCCATTGGCTCGGTGGATGCAGGGCGTCTCCGGGAATGCAGGGCTGTTTTCAACGGCGGATGACCTGTCACGCTTCGCGCAAATGCTCCTCAATGATGGCCGCGCCGGCGCCGCGCAGATACTCAGGCCCGCCAGTATCGCCGCGCTGGCGGCTGCGTCCTCGCCGTTCACAAGCGAACCCTGGCGCGGACTTGGCTGGGAGCTGAGTGCACCGCTGGTGCCCAACCATGACCGCCTCCCGCCCATTGGCGGCATCGGCCATACGGGTTACACCGGCACGGGCCTGTGGATCGACCTGGTGACACGCCAGTTCATCGTCATACTGACCAACCGTGTGTACCCGGACGATCGTGGCGACGCCCGCCCGCTTCGCGCTCAGTTGCTCGCGTTGCTGGCCAGTCACGGGGCGCCGGCGAGCGCCATGCAGATCGGCCAGGCGCTGCCGTCGGCGATGCCCGCGCTCCTGGCCGCCAAACGTCTGCCGATCTCCACGGGACCGGTTCAAACCGGCATCGACGTGCTCGAGGCGCAACAGTTCGCCCCGCTCGCCGGAAAGCGCATCGGGATGATCACCAACCGCAGCGGCTTCGATGCTGCGGGCCGGCGCACCATCGACGTGCTTGCCCACGCGCCAGGCGTCAGGCTGGTCACATTGTTCTCGCCTGAACACGGGCTCGACAGCGATGTGGACGAACGGGTCGGCGACACACGCGACGCCGCAACGGGACTGGTCGTGCACAGTCTCTACGGCGAAAAGCAGCGATTTCCGGCCGGCTCACTGCAAGGGCTCGATGCGCTGATCTTCGACATCCAGGATGCCGGCGTCCGCTTCTTTACCTATGAGACAACGCTTGGCTACGCCCTTGAGGCGGCTGCGGCGCATCACATTCCGTTGTTTGTCCTGGACCGGCCCGATCCGCTCGGTGCGCAGCGCTTTGGCGGCCCCCTGCTGGACAGTCAGCGCGAATCGTTCACCGGCTATTTCCCCGCGCCACTGCAACCGGGCATGACCGTCGGTGAGCTGGCAAACCTGTTCAATCGTCACAAGCACCTCGGGGCGGATCTGCGCGTGGTGCCGATGCAAGGCTACCGGCGCGACATGACCTTTACCGACACTGGCCTCGGTTGGGTGCCGCTATCGCCGAACCTGCGCACGCTGGCCCAACTCGACCTGTACCCGGATGTTGGCTTGCTGGAAGGTGCGAATGTCAGCGTGGGGCGCGGAACGCCGCACCCGTTCGAGTGGTTCGGAGCGCCGTGGATCGATGCGACGCGGTTGGCGAGCGCGCTGAATGCGCTACAGGCTGGCGCGCATTTCGCGCCGATCGATTTCGTCCCCACCGAATCGACCTGGCACGGGCAAGTGTGTCATGGCGTCAGCATCGTTCGCGACCAGACCGCTGATCGACGCCCCGTCGCCAGCCTGGGACTGTCGCTACTCGTCACCTTGCATGCGCTGTATCCCACTCAATTCAATCTCGTGGCAACCCGCGGTTCGATTGGCTCGACATCGGTGTGGCAAGCCATCCGCGACGGCGCCGCGCCGCAGGCCGCACAAGCCTTCGATGACGCGGCAATGGCGCGCTTTGCACAGATGCGAGAAGAGAGCCTGCGCTATTGAGCGCGTGTGCCAGCCCGGATTTGGCAAAAACACAGCACACCGATTCAATCCCGCCGCCTGGATTTGCGTAAACATGGCCTCCTCATTCACCCGTAAGGACATCGTCATGGCTATCGCAAAAGCTGTTCCTGGCAAAACCCTGCTGACCCCGACCGACCACACCCTGATCATGATCGATCACCAGTCGCAGATGTCGTTTGCGACCAAGTCGATCGACGCCGTTACCCTGCGCAACAACGCCGCGCTCGTGGCCAAGGCTGCCCGTGGTTTCAAGGTCTCGACCATCCTCACCACCGTTGCGGAAAAGAGCTTTTCCGGCCCGATTTTCGATGAAATCAAGTCGGTCTTCCCGGAACACAACGTCATCGACCGTACCAGCATGAACACTTGGGAAGACGAACGCATCGCCGTTGAAGTCAACAAGATCGGCAAACAGAAGATCGTCCTGGCCGGTCTCTGGACGTCCGTGTGCATCGTCGGCCCGGCGCTGTCGGCCATCGACCAAGGGTTTGAGGTGTACGTGATTGCCGATGCTTGCGGCGACGTCAGCACCGAAGCCCATGAAATGGCCATGCAGCGGATGATCCAGATCGGCGCTCGTCCGATGACCTCGCTGCAATACCTGCTCGAACTGCAGCGCGACTGGGCACGTACCGAAACCTACGATGAAACCGTGAAAACCTCGATTGCCAACGGTGGCTCGTACGGTCTGGGCCTGATCTACGCCAAAACCATGTTCGGCGCCTCCGAAGGCCATTAATCGGTTACATACAAAGCCAGCGGCTGCGGATGTTGCGCAGCCGCTGCACCGTGGTGATTGATCGATGAAATTTGGCAAGCAAGACTTTCGCGCCGGATTATCCTTCTGGATCCCGGCGCTGTTCGCCGGCGCAGCGCTGGCTGACGAACCCGCACAAGGCTTTCTCGACGGTGCAACGCTTGATGTGCTCAGTCGAAATTTCTATTTGAACAGTGATTACCGATCTCCCTCTTCTACCGGTAAAAGCTACAAACAGGAGTGGGCTCAAGGCTTT
This sequence comes from Pseudomonas sp. fls2-241-R2A-110, assembly GCF_030209165.1. Taxonomy (NCBI): domain Bacteria; kingdom Pseudomonadati; phylum Pseudomonadota; class Gammaproteobacteria; order Pseudomonadales; family Pseudomonadaceae; genus Pseudomonas; species Pseudomonas sp. fls2-241-R2A-110. The sequence continues at coordinate 201,132 of NZ_JARVSN010000029.1, forward strand.
ATCGGCTCTTTTGAATCCGGTTTCACACCGGGGATAATCGGGTTTGGGCTCGACGCCCATGCCTTTGCGGGCTTTAAACTGGATAGCGGCAAAGGGCATTCCGGGACAGGGTTGCTGCCCGTGGACGCTGAAGGTCGCAGCGAAGACAACTATTCCAGTGGCGGTGGCGCGCTTAAAATCAAGGCTTCGCGCACCACCCTGGCGTTCGGTGAAATGATGGTCGAAACCCCGGTGTTCGACACGGCGGACAAACGCCTGCAACCGGAATACGCCACCGGTTTTCTGCTCAATAGCCACGAAATCGATGGCGTCAATCTGGTCGCCGGTCATTTCACGGCGTTCAAGAACCAGGACAGCTCTTCCAGCAAGGGCAACTTCTTTGGTTACGGCGCCAACACCGAGGCCGGCGGTATTACCTTTGTCGGCACTGACCTGTTCACTCAGAGTCCTGTCGGCGGCGCGCTCTATGCGTCCGAACTCACCGACACCTGGCATCAGTACTACGCCAACCTGCACCTGAAGCAGCCTGGGGTGTTCCTCGACGCCAATCTCTACCACACGCGGGACACCGGCGAAGCGCTGGCCGGCGCAATCGACAACACCGCGTTCAGCCTGTCGGGCAAATACACGGTCGATGCGCACGCCTTTACCCTCGCCTATCAGAAAATCAACGGCGACACCCCCTTCGATTTCGTTGGCGGCGATTCGATCTACCTGGCCAACTCGATCAAGTACGCCGACTTCAACGGTGCCCACGAGCAATCGTGGCAAGCACGCTACGACTTCGATTTCAGCACCTTCGGGATTCCGGGCCTGAAGTTCATGACGCGGTATGTCACGGGCAGCCAGATTGACGGCACCCACGCCCCACAGGGCGGCGCCTACAACCCGTTTGATGCGTCGACCGGTGAATACGTGCCGCAACAAGGCGACGGCGGACGTCATTGGGAACGCGACATCGACCTGCACTACATCGTGCAATCCGGTGCGGCCAAGGGGTTGTCCCTGCAACTGTCCCATGTGTCGCATCGGGCCAACGCGGCCCAGGCGGGCGATGATATCGACAGGGTGTATGTGGTCATCGAGTACCCGCTGAACCTGGGGCATCTCTGAGCGAAAATTGGCGGAAGGCAGCCGGAGTCGAACCGGCCCGGGAACGGATGCCGTCCCCAACCGGGTTTGAAGCCCGGCCGCGCCACCGGGCGCGATTGCCTTCCTTGACTTCAGTGATCGTTGTGTTGAGCCAAGGCGTTGTCCAGGCGTATATGGCGCTGGTCGCCCATGCGACGGGTCAGGCCGAGCCGGTCGAAATACTCGAGAATCTGAATGCTGCGCTTGCGTCCCAGGCCCACGGCATCGCGAAACGCCGTGACCTGAATCACCGGGTTCTGCGCCGCCAGTTGCACAAGCATAGCCGCCAATCGGCGCAGGACTGCATCGGTGTAAAACAGGTCGCGAACGACTTGATGCACCAACCCCAACCTGGCCATTTTGCGCAATAACAGGCGCACCGCCGCTTCGTCATGGCCCAGGTCGCGCACCCATGGCGCATCGAAACCGGCCTGTTCGAACCGCGGCTGCAGGCGTTGCCAGAGGGCTTGATCCGCTTCGCTCAAGCGCACCTGATGTTGCGGTAAATGCAGCCAAGGACCACTGGCCTGGATGACGCCACTGGCCAGCAACTCGTCGACCAGTCGGATGAACGTCGGTCGGTCCAGCGCTGTTCCAGAGAAGCGCCGCAGTCGGTCGCGGTCTGGTCCCATTTGATCCGGTTCGAGTTGATGAAAGCGCGCCAGATGCTCCAGCAGCGCGGCTTTCGAGGCATCCCAGCGCGCTACGCTAAACAACAACGACCCTTGGCGCGTATCGATCAAGCGGATATCGGCCGGCAAAATCCAGGTGTCGCGCGCACGGTTGAACTGACGCTCAAGGCGCTGCGGATCGAGCCCGGTATCGCTGTTCACCAACAATGCAGGCAGAACGTCTTCCAGTTCGCTGCATGTCGCGAGCGCCTGAAGCTGCGCCAATCGCTCAGGACTGCGGCGATGGCGGGTCGGCGCGAACGGGTCGAGCACCCGGCCACCACCGAGGGTGCGCTGGGCGCTTTGGTCGCGCAGAATCAAAGAATCGCCCTTCACCGCTTGCACCGGCGCATTCAACAGGACCTGCGCAAACATTCGCTCACCGGGCGCCAGGCTCGAACCCTCCAGCAACGCCACTCGCCCGGTGACATCCTGGGTGCCCAGGTGAACATGCACCGGCTGAAAATGCTCGAAGGCCTTGGCTTCGCTGGCCAGCAAACGCAGGTCGATATCCAGGCGCTGGGTCGGTGCGTATAGCCATTCGGCCACCAGCCAGTGGCCACGGTGAATGTGCTCCAGCGCCAACCGCTCGGCGCTCAGGTTCAAGGCGACACGCTGGCCCGCCACCGCCGTGTCTGCCGTTTGATTTTGCGCATGCAGCCCCCGCACCCGCACCGCTTTGCCCAACGGACCGAGTGTCAGCGTGTCGCCCACGGCAACCTGTCCGGATAACGCGGTGCCGGTCACCACGATGCCGGCGCCGGCCACGCTGAACGCACGGTCAATCGCCAGCCGAAAACCACCGAGGGGGCTGCGCTGATGGACCTCACGTTGTGCATACAGCAAGGCCGCACGCAGGGCTTCGACGCCTTCGCCGGTCACGCTCGACAGCGCAATGTGCGGCGCATCGGCAAAAGGTCCCGGCGCCAATAACGTTTGGATTTGTTCACGCACCGTCTGCACCCGGGCCGGATCGACGCGGTCGCATTTGCTGATGGCCACCAGCGCCCGTGGAATGCCAAGTAGTTCGACAATCGCCAAATGTTCGCGGGTCTGCGGCATGACGCCGTCATCGGCGGCGACCACCAGCAACACGAGGTCTATCCCCTGGGCCCCGGCCAGCATATTGTGGGTGAAACGCTCGTGACCGGGCACGTCGATAAACCCGGTCAGTGCCGCGCCCGGTTCCAATGCTGCGTAAAGATAGCCGAGGTCGATGGTCATGCCGCGTTCGCGCTCTTCGCGTCGCCGGTCACCAGCCTGGCCGGTCAATGCCTGGAGCAACGCCGTTTTGCCGTGGTCGATGTGCCCGGCCGTGCCGACAATCATTCTTGCACCTGCAATTGATCGAGTTGCGCCAGCCACGCGGCTTCGTCGTCCAGTTGCCGCAGGTCCAGCCACAACGCGTCATCGTCAATCCGGCCCAGCACCGGAATGCTCAATTGGCGAAACGCTGCCTCAAGCGCCAGCAATTGCCGACCGCGCAGGCGTTTGCTGACGAGCGGGCGCAGGCATAACGCCGCGCTGGGCAATCGCGCCACCGGTTGGCTGCCGCTGCCGATCATGCCCAGTGCCGGCACCGCGCTGACGTTCCAGCCGTCTCCCACCGCCTGCGCCAGGGACGGTTGCAAGCGCTCAGCCTGGGCGAGGATGTCGGCCTGCGCTCGGGTCAGCAGGCGCAGACTCGGCAGCCGCTCGGCCAAGCGATCCGGATTGCGGTACAAACCCAACACCGCTTCCAGCGCCGCCAGGGTCAGTTTGTCAACGCGCAATGCGCGCTTGAGCGGGTTCTTCTTGATCCTGGCGATCAGGTCTTTGCGGCCAACGATCAAACCGGCCTGGGGACCGCCGAGTAACTTGTCGCCGCTGAAGGTGACGATGTCCGCACCATCGATCAGCGCCTGGCGCACCGTGGGTTCGGCGGGCAAGCCCCAGCGAGTCAGGTCCAGCAAACTGCCACTGCCGAGGTCTTCGAGCAGCGGCAACCCGTGTTTATGCGCCAGCGCCGCCAGTTCGGCGGTCGGCACGCGTGCGGTGAAACCTTCGATGTTGTAGTTGCTGGCGTGCACGCGCATCACCAGACCACTGCGCGGACCGATGGCCGCTTCGTAATCGCGGGCATGGGTGCGATTGGTGGTGCCGACTTCATGCAGCCTGACACCGGCCCGGGCCATGATGTCGGGAATGCGGAACGCGCCGCCGATTTCGATCAGTTCGCCCCGGGAAATAATGCCTTCCTTGCGCGCGCCCAGGCTGTTGAGCGTCAGCAACACGGCGGCCGCGTTGTTGTTGACCACCGTCACCGCCTCGGCGCCGGTCAGCTCTCGGATCAGGCCTTCGATCAGGTCATCGCGGTCGCCGCGCTTGCCGCTGTGCAGATCGAATTCCAGGTTGAGCGGATAGCGTGCGGCCATTTGCACCGCGTTGATGGCTTCCTCCGGCAACAGCGCGCGACCGAGGTTGGTGTGCAGGACCGTGCCGGTCAGGTTGAACACCCGGCGCACATGACTGCGCTGCTGGATCGCCAGGCGTTCGCCGGTTCTGCCGGCCAGGACCTCAGGGGTGATTTCGACGGCGTCGAGTTGCCCTGAAAGCACTTGCTCGCGCAGGTCATCAAGCAGTTGCCGCAGACTGGCCAGCAACGCATCCCGCCCGTAGCGCTCGGCCAATGGCTGACACGCCGGATGACGCAGCAAGCTGTCGATGGAAGGCAGCCGCAAGGCTGGGCTGGCGGATCTGGCAGACATCAGGCGCTCCCGCAAACGTTGACCGTCGCGCCTGAGTGTAGTCGTTGTGCTTAATCGCCTCCCGGAGCGAGTAGAAGATTCGGTGCTGCGCGCAAGTAGCCTTCCTGCTCCAGGCGCATGTCCAGAATCAGGCTGGTGAGGTCAGCCGAAAGCGCTTCTGCCTCGGCGTCGTTTTCCAGGTACAACAGTTTCAGGTAGTGGTGGCAGCCGGGACAGGTTTCGGCGCGCAAGGGGGCTTGATTGGCGGCATGGCGATCGTCATCGAGGCTGACGTATTCCAGGCCTTTGCTGTGCTCGCAATACACGCACTTGACCCGCACCACATGCCATTCGCAGGCACATAACGAGCACACCAGATAACGCAACCCGTTGTATTTGCCGCGATGGCGAATCACCCCGGCCATGGCCGGCGACCCACAGGCCGGGCACTGGCTGAGGCTGTCGCCGGGTTTCAACACCAGGTCGGGCGTGCTCAGCAGCCAATGACTCCAGGCAGCCTGCAACGTAGCGCCGAGAAACGGCACCAGCGCTGCCGGTAGCAATGAATATTGACCGCTGACCAAGGCGTTCGCCCAGGCCTTGCGTTGTCCAGTAGTGGCGTTGCGCAACGCAGCGACGGCTTGTTCCACAGCGGACTTGGCCGGCGGTTGATAGCGCTGCAACAAGGCATCGAGGTACGGCAACCAGGCGTCCTCGCGCGCCAGGCTGTCGGCGGCGAACGGCGGCAATCCGTGTTGTTGGCAGATGTGCAGGCGCTCGGGATCGAGCGGCGCGGTGTCGGGTGGATCGTCCAACAGGTCTTGCTGGACGCGGCACAGGTCGGTCACCAATCGCAGGTAATCGGCGAGTGGATGCCCGTCAGCGAGTTTTTCCAGACGTTGCGCCCGCAAGGCGAACAGGTTGATCGGTGGCAGGTGCAAAAACGGCGGTGAAGTCGCCGCCGCTTCGATCTCGCCAGGCTGAAGAATGGTCGCCAAGGGCTTATCCTTTTTTGCTGATCGGCCGGTCGGGGTGCTCGTCTCGGGTCACTTCCCGATACCAGAGTTCATGGTGTTTCTTCGCCCAGGCGCGGCTGACCCAGCCATGTGCCATGGCGCTGACCGACCCCTTGATCCAGATGCCGGCATAGATGTGCACGATGATGCTCAGCACCAGCACAAAACCCGCCAACGCGTGCAGCAGCATCGCCCAGCGAATGGCCGTGATGCCGAAGTACGCGCTGAAGTAGGCGCGCCAGATCACCAGCCCGCTGAACAGCAACACCAGCATGCACAGCAGCAGTGTCCAGAACAGCAGTTTCTGCCCCGGGTTGTACTTGCCGATGGGGGGCACGCCCTCCTCTTCATTGCGGATCACCCGCCCGACGCGCTTGAGCCACAAGCGGTCATTGCTGATAAAGAAGTTCGCCCGAAAGAACTGAATCACCAGACCGAGGAACAACACAAACATCACCACGCCCATGAACGGGTGCAGGATGCGTGTCCACGGCCCGCCGCCGAACAGGTTGCTGAGCCAGAACAGTGCCGGGTGGAACAACGCCAGGCCGGACAGCGCCGCCATGAAAAACAGGATCGCCACCAGCCAGTGATTGGTCCGCTGGTTGGCGGTGTAGCGAAGGATCTGTTTGCGGATCATGGCCGGTCCTCCCGTTTCGGATCATAGGTATGCACCGATGGATCGACTTCATGCACCGCAGGGTCTTTGAGCGGCGGCAGTTCATCCTCCTCTACCACTTGCGGGCCGATGCGCACGTAATGGAAGAATCCGGCGAGCACCGCCAGGCCCATGGCCAACAAACCCAAGGGTTTGCTCACGCCTTTCCACAATTGCACCAACGGACTGATCGTCGGGCTCGCCGGCAAACCGGCGTAGAGCGTCGGCGTGTCCGCGTGGTGCAGCACATACATCACATGCGTGCCGCCAACACCTTCGGGATCGTACAGGCCGGCGTGGTCGAAGCCGCGGCTTTTCAGGTCGACGATGCGTTCGGCGGCGTGTTCCTTCATGTCTTCCTTGCTGCCGAACACGATGGCGCCGGTCGGGCAGGTTTTCACGCAGGCCGGTTCCAGTCCGACTTCCACCCGGTCCGAGCACAAGGTGCATTTGTACGCCTTGTGATCTTTCTGCGAGATCCGCGGAATGTTGAACGGGCAGCCGGTGATGCAATAGCCGCAGCCGATGCAATGATCCTGATCGAAATCGACGATGCCATTGGCGTGCTTGATGATCGCGCCGGGGCTGGGGCACGCCGCCAGGCAACCGGGCTCGGCGCAGTGCATGCAGCCGTCCTTGCGGATCAGCCATTCCAGGTTGCCGGCATCGGTTTCATGCTCGGTGAAGCGCATCAAGGTCCAGGTGTCGGCGCTGAGGTCCTGAGGGTTGTCGTAGGTGCCGAGGTTATGGCCGACGTCGTCGCGCAGCTCGTTCCATTCCGAGCAGGCGACCTGGCAAGCCTTGCAGCCGATGCACTTGGTGGTGTCGATCAGCTTGGCCACTTCCTCCTGATTGCGCACCGAGGACGGCACGGTGGTAGTGGCCGAACGGGCGATGATGTCTTGGCTGGCCATTTAGACTTTCTCCACGTTGACCAGGAATGACTTGGATTCCGGGGTCTGAGTGTTGCCATCGCCGAGGAACGGCACCAGGGTGTTGGTCAGGTAGCCGTGGCGCGTGAGGCCGGTAAAGCCCCAGTGCAGCGGGATACCGATCTGGTGCACGACCTGGCCGTTGACTTGCAGCGGCCGGATTCGCTTGGTCACCACCGCCACCGCTTCGATATGGCCACGTTTGGAACTGACCCGAACCCGGTCGCCAGCGACGATGCCTTTTTCCTTGGCCAGCACTTCACCGATCTCGACGAATTGCTCGGGCTGGGCAATCGCATTGAGCTTGCAGTGCTTGCTCCAGAAGTGGAAATGCTCGGTCAGCCGGTAGCTCGTCGCCGCATACGGATAGTCCTTGGCCACGCCGAGCGAATCCCACACCGAATCGAAGATCCGCGCCGCCGGGTTGCTGGTGGCTTTCTTGTTTTGCGGGTGCAGCGGGTTGATGCCGATGGGCGTCTCGAACGGCTCGTAGTGCTCGGGGAATGGGCCCTCGTTCATCTTGTCGACGGCGAAGAATCGCGCCACGCCTTCGGGGTTCATGATGAACGGATTCATCCCCGCTTCCGGCGCCACGTCGACCTTGTAGTCGGGCACATCGGTGCCGCCCCAGACTTTGCCGTTCCACCACACCAGGCGTTTTTTCTCGTCCCACGGTTTGCCTTGCGGGTCGGCCGAGGCGCGGTTGTAAAGAATCCGCCGGTTCGCCGGCCACGCCCAGGCCCAGCCCTGATGTTGATGCATGCCGTAAGGGTCGCTGTTGTCGCGGCGGGCCATCTGATTGCCCGTCTCGGTCCAGCTGCCGCAGAAAATCCAGCAGCCTGACGCCGTGCTGCCGTCGTCCTTGAGCTGGGCGAATCCGGCGAGTTGCGCGTTGCCCTTGATCGCCGCGCCCGTGGCGTCGGTGAAGTCGCTGACCGCATAGCCGTTGATTTCCTTCGCCAGTTCTTCCGGCGACGGCTCTTCGGGCATCTTGTAGAGCCAGGACAGTTTGAGGATGGGCTCGGCGTAAGCACCGCCTTTGGCTTGATAGCGCTGGCGCAGGCGGATGAACAACTCGGCCATGATGCGGATATCGGTGCGTGCTTCGCCCGGGCCTTCGGCGCCTTTCCAGTGCCATTGCAGCCAGCGGCTGCTGTTGACCAGCGAGCCGTCCTCCTCGGCGAAACAGGTGGTGGGCAGGCGAATCACTTCGGTCTGGATGTCGGCGCTCTTCACATCGTTGTATGGCCCGACATTGCGCCAGAACTCCGAGGTTTCCGTCGACAGCGGGTCCATCACCACCAGCCATTTCAACTTGGCCAGCGCCGCCATCACCCGGTTCTTGTCGGGCAGCGCGGCGATAGGGTTGAAGCCTTGGCACAGGTAGCCGTTGACCTTGCCCTGCCCCATCAGGTCGAACACTTTGAGGATGTCGTAGTTGGGAATGTCCAGCTTCGGCAAATAGTCGTAGGCCCAATTGTTCTCTGCCGTAGCGTTGTCGCGGTACCAGGCTTTCATCAGGCTGACGTGGAATTTGCTGTAGTTCTGCCAATAGGACAGTTGCCCCGGGCGTAATGGTTTCTGCGTGCGTTTGGTGATGTAGCCGGCGTAGTCCTGCTCCGCATCGTTTGGCAGGGTGAGGTAACCCGGCAACGAGTTGGACAGCAAACCGAGGTCGGTCAGGCCCTGGATGTTGGAGTGCCCGCGCAGGGCATTCACGCCCCCGCCCGGCATGCCGACGTTGCCCAACAGCAATTGCACCATCGCGGCGCTGCGGATGATTTGCGAGCCGATCGAGTGCTGTGTCCAGCCCAGCGCATAGAGAATCGTCATGGTCTTGCCTGGTTGCGCGCACGTGGCGATCTCGTCCCAGATTTTTTGCATGGCGTCGACCGGCATGCCACAGATCTGGCTCGCCAGTTCAATGGTGTAGCGGCTGTAATGCTGCTTCATCAGTTGGTAGACGCAGCGCGGATCCTGCAAGGTCGGGTCGACTTTGACGAAGCCGTCCTCACCGAGTTCATAGGCCCAGCCGGACTTGTCGGTATAGCTGCGCTTGGCGACGTCGTAACCGCTGAAGATGCCGTCCTCGAAGCCATAGCCGGCTTTGACGATGAACGACACGTCGGTGTAATTGCGCACGTATTCGTGCTGGATCTTGTCCTGGGTCAGCAGGTAATTGATCAGCCCGCCCATGAAGGCGATGTCGGTGCCGGTGCGGATCGGCGCGTAATAGTCGGCCACCGAGGCTGTGCGGGTAAACCGTGGGTCGACCACGATCAATCGCGCCTTGTTGTGCGCCTTGGCTTCGGTCACCCACTTGAAGCCGCAGGGGTGCGCTTCTGCTGCGTTGCCGCCCATCACCAGGACCAGGTTCGCGTTGGCGATGTCGGTCCAGGTATTGGTCATGGCACCACGGCCGTACGTCGGGGCAAGACTTGCCACCGTCGGGCCGTGTCAGACACGCGCCTGGTTATCAAACCCCAGCATGCCGAGACTGCGAATGACCTTGTGAGTGATGTAGCCCGCTTCGTTGGACGCCGCCGATGCCGCCAGGAACCCCGTGGTCAGCCAGCGGTTCACCGTTTGGCCCTGGGCATTCTTCTCGATGAAGTTGGCGTCGCGGTCGGCCTTCATCAGGTCGGCGACCCGGTCCAGCGCTTCATCCCAGGAGATACGCGTCCATTCTGTGCTGCCAGGCTTGCGCACCTGGGGATATTGCAGGCGGCCAGGGCTGTGAATGAAGTCCAGCAGGCCGGCACCTTTGGGGCACAGGGTGCCACGGTTGACGGGGTGGTCGGCATCGCCTTCGATGTGGATGATGCTTTGCGCGACGTTTTTGGCGGTATCGCCCTGGCTATACATGATCACGCCGCAGCCCACCGAGCAATACGGGCAGGTGTTGCGGGTTTCATGGGTGTGGGCGAGTTTGAAATGGCGTACCTGCTCGGCGAAGGCTGTCGCGGGGAGCATGCCCAGCGCGCCGAGGCTCGAGCCCGCAAGGCCGATACCAGCGACCTTGAAGAACTGACGACGGTTGAGGTCCATCGTGCACTCCTGATCAGGTGGAAACCCGGTATTTTTGCCGGGTTTTTCTGGACGATCACGGTGGCGGCAGCGTGGCTACCGACATCTGAAACTTTAGCCAATGGGAGAACTGACTGCCTGAAAACCGACCATCGGGCAGTGCGGGATGTCAGTCATCACACATAACCCTGTGGGAGCGAGCCTGCTCGCGATGGCGGTGTGTCATTGAGCATTGTTGTCGGCGGCTCCACCGCTATCGCGGGCAAGCCCGCTCCCACAGGTTTTGTGTTGTTCGCACCATTAGCGTCTCGCTCCCACAGGGGCTTGGCGTTTATCATTGCGCCACGTTCAACCACGCTTTCTATGAGACTGAGCATGACCTTCGATTTTGATCAGGTGTTCGACCGCCACGACACCGGCAGTACCAAGTGGAGCCGCTACCCGGCCGATGTATTGCCAATGTGGGTCGCCGACATGGACTTCGCCGCGCCGCCGGTGATTGTTGAAGCCCTGCGCAAACGCCTGGAACACCCGATGGTCGGCTACAGCGTGCCTCAGGATGATCTGCGCGCCGCCGTCATTGCTGACCTCTGGAACAAATACGCCTGGCGCGTATTGCCGGAAGAGCTGATCTTCCTGCCGGGTGTGGAATCGGGTTTCAACATGGCCCTGAAGGCGCTGGTCGAGCCGCAGCAGAACGTGGTGGTCCAGGTCCCGAATTACCCGCCGCTGCGCCATGCACCGGGTCACTGGGGTTTGCACAAGGTTGAACTGGAATTCGATGCATTGGCCGACGGCACTTATGCCACGCAACTCGACGCCTTGAGCCAGGCACTCAAGGGTGGCGGCGCGCTGCTGCTGAGCAACCCGCATAACCCAATGGGCAAGGTCTTCCCCCGGGAAGAACTGCAAGCGCTCGCCGACATCTGCCTGGAGCAGAACGCCTGGATCATCTCCGATGAAATCCACGCCGAGCTGTGTTTCGACGGGCGTGTGCACATTCCGACCGCTTCGTTAAGCCCGCAGATCGCTCAGCGCACCATCACCCTGATGTCGGCGAGCAAGGCTTACAACATCGCCGGTTTGAAAACCTCCTTCATGATCATTCAGGACGCTGCGGTACGCGCTCGGGTCAATCATGCCCGCTGCGGCATGGTCGACAGCGTCAACCCGTTGGGCATGGAAGCGACACGCGTCGCGTACAGCGAAGGCGGCCCGTGGCTGGCCGGGTTGAAGGCGTATCTGCAAAGCAATCGTGATTATCTGGTGGACGCGGTTCGCACCCGACTGCCGGGCGTGACGATGAACATCCCCCAAGGGACGTACCTGGCGTGGCTCGATTGCACGGCCTTGGGACTGGACAATCCGCAGCAGTTCTTCCTCGACACGGCCAAGGTGGGCCTGAGCCCGGGTCTGGATTTCGGCGATAACGCCCAACAGTTCGTGCGCTTGAATTTCGGCTGCCCGCGGGCGTTGCTCGAAGAAGGCTTGGCGCGAATGGAACGCAGCCTGCTCGACCTCAAGGCCTGACGTTCCCCACTTGATCGTTCCGACCCTCTGCGTCTGCTCTTGGGACGCAGAGCGTCCCGGGCTGCATTCCCACGCAGAGCGAGGGAACGATCGAAACAGTATTTTTGATTTTTAGTCTGCGTACTTATTTATCGACCTATCGAATTTTCATCTTTAAAAAGTTGAAATCCCCGTGAAACCCGACAGTCACAACGTTAAACCCGCCTCGGTTTTGCAGGCAGGAGACGACAGTGTTCGGTTCCACTGTGGCAACGATGCCGTTCAAAGGGACCTCGGATAAGAAGAAGGTGCCTGTCATGACTCAATGTTCCTCTCCCGATCAAATCAAGGCCTGCCGCACGTTCGCCCTAGAACGCAATCGACAGATGTTCGAAGAAGCCCAGCTGCTGAGTCGCTGTGCCTTTGAAATGCTTGAGGGCGGGGATCTGGACGTGGAGCTGTTTGAGCGCTATCGGGTGTTGCGCAGAAAAGCTGATCAGAAGTTTCAGGAGGCGATCGAGCACTTGCGATTGCTCAATGAAGATTTTCCGCCGATTCCGGTGTCTGCCAATCATTCCCAGCGGTTGCGTGAGCAGCTTGAGCTTTGAGCTTTGAGCTTGAACATGAAAAGGCCGGTCTGGTTGGGGTTGGGGTTGGGGTTGGGGTTGGGTACATATCCATTTTTGCGGTAATGGCGGCTATTGGTTCCGCTTTTACAGCGGGTCACTTGGAGAAGCGCCAAGTAACCAAGCGCTT